>JAFGPJ010000192.1 GCA_016936275.1 Sedimentisphaerales bacterium | reverse complement strand
CGATTGCTCGGCGCAACATCGCCGGCCTGCCCAAGAACCGAAGACGGAATGATGTACGGGAAACCTGCCGCCCCTAAAGCCGTGCTGGCTGTCTGTGCAATAAACCTGCGCCGGCTGATACAACGACCTCTGGCCATAGTCAGCTCTCCTGCATTAAACTATAATCTAAACAACCGCCGAGCGCTACAATCCGCGCACCGGCAGCTTCGAGAAATCTTATCTCTATTATTTATCAAACTGTGCATCAAAGGCAATCTGCGAGGGCTTGAAGTCCGCATTCTTGATGAATTTGCAGGCTTCTGCGGCGCCATGCTCGCGATCCATTCGGCTGTCTTCCCACTCGATGGAAAGCGGGCCCTGATAACCGATATCGTTCAAGGCAACGATGATTTCCTCGAAGTTGATATCGCCGTGTCCGATTGAGCGGAAGTCCCAGTATCGGCGAGGATCGGCGAATTCCGTGTGCCCGCCGAAGACACCTACTGTGCCGTCTCCATGACCCCACCAGGCATCTTTCATGTGTGCGTGGAAAATGCGGTCGCTGAAAGTACGGATGAACTTGACGTAATCCACGCCCTGATAGCCGAGATGGCTGGGGTCGTAATTGAAACCAAAAGACTTGTGGCCCCCGACGGCTTTAATGGCACGCTGGGCCGAGGCAATGTCAAACGCTATCTCCGTCGGGTGAACCTCCAGAGCGAACTTGACGCCTTCGGCCTTGAAGGCATTAAGGATGCGCCGCCAGCGTCTGGCGAAGTCCTTGTAGCCTTCCTCGATCATCCCCGGTGAGGCCGGCGGAAACGAATACAGCAAGTGCCAGATCGAACTTCCTGTGAAACCATTGACGACTTCTACGCCCAGCCTGCTTGCGGCCTTGGCAGAATCGATCATCTTCTGGGCTGCACGCTTGCGGACGCCCTCGGGGTCACCATCGCCCCAGACATCCGCCGGCAGGATTGCCTTATGACGCGCGTCGATATTGTCACAGACAGCCTGGCCCACAAGATGGTTCGAGATAGCGAAAACCTTAAGACCGTGCTTTTTCAACAGGTCACGCTTGTCCTTGCAGTAGCTGCGATCATTTAGGGCCTTGTCCACATCGAAATGGTCGCCCCAGCAGGCCAGCTCCACACCGTCGTATCCCCAGCCTGCCGCCTTTTTGAGTAATTTTTCCAGTGGCAAATCAGCCCACTGGCCAGTAAAAAGTGTTACAGGTCTTGCCATTTGTCTTCTCCTTAATCCAGAATATATTTAAGGCTTCTAATAATACAGACGTTGCCGAACAAAAAAACGCCTATGTACGTTTTCTCCCAAAGATTTCCCCCTGCCGGGCATAATTACTATAACAGCTTCTCACAAAAATACTTACACCCAATAATTAACTAAATACATCCTTCCGAAGAACTTTAAAAATAACTTATGAATTATAACCCGGAGCAGCTAATAATCAACAACTTTCCTATCAAAAAATGATGCTCCTGCCTTACTCACAGTGGCTCAATCCAGATATTACGGAACGACACCTCATTGCCATGTTCCTGAAGCAGAATCGGTCCCGGCTCGGGCCCTTCAGGCTGACCGGCACCAGTTTTATTCTGCAGCTCGGCATCATTGTGAATCAAAATGCCGTTTTGCCAAACAGTAATGCGAGCATTTTTGACTTTTTTGTCGCCTTCAAACTTCGCCGCATGGAAGATTATATCGTAGCTCTGCCATCGGCCCGGCATATCACAGGCATTTTTATCCGGAGCTTTGAATCTGTACAGCGACCCGCAGTCGTTGTCCTTCGGCTCAAGACCAAAGGAATCCAGGATCTGAAGCTCATAGCGGCGCTGAATATAAATCCCGCTGTTGCCTCGGCCCTGCCCTTTGACATTGGGCGGCAGTTGCGGCGTCTTGAACTCGGCGTGCATCTTAAAATCAGTAAAGTCCTGCTTTGTCATTATGCTGCCGCTGCCCGGCACGATTTTCACGGCGTCACCAACAAGCTCCCATCCGATTTTCCTGTCACTGCCGGCTGTCCAAGACGAGAAGTCCGTGCCGTCGAACAGCATAATAGCGCCATCGGATGCAGCCGTTTCAATTTCTATTTTCGGCGGATGTGCATAGTCATTCCAAAGCTGTTCAGTCTTCGCAACATCAACTTTACCCTCGTGCACATATTGGCGATAACGGAATACATGATCCACGCCGGGCATCATCTCAAAGTCACCCGCCTGTACCGGCGCCCAGTTAAAGAACACCTCATTCTCGAATTCCGGCCAAATCCGCATGTGCTCGGGATGGCGGAAATTGTTGGGATTGCTGAAAAATGTTATGCCTTTCCAATTGCCGTCGGAAACTCCCGCCGTATCGCACCATCGGGCCCGCGTTGCGTGGCCGTCCTTGCGGGTCTTTCCTTCACTGGTCAGATAAGCCGCCGTCTCTCCCTTCCAGTCGGCTGTAGCTCGGAAACCGAAGCCGCCATAACGATACTCCTCAAGCAGCAAGGGGCTGTCCGCCACGCAGCGCTGGGTCGAAACAAAATCCCAAAGCCAGCCGGGACCGCTGATACTACTATAAGCACGGACTTCCCATACCTCCTTAAGGACGATTTTATCGCCGTCGTCGGTCTTCAGCGCCACGTGATCGTGCTCGGCCTTAAAGCCACCGAAAATCATTCCGCTGGACGTCGAGAGGAACTTGTTGAAACGAACGGTCCCCTGTCCTTCGCCAAGATTCCAGAAATCCACGGGCTTGCCTTCGAATTGTGTGTGCGTCCAGGGCATCCAGATGCCCAGATGATGATAATGATCCGGTGGGTGAATGTTTGTCAGCACAGACCCTTCCGGCGACCACAGCGGATGGATAAACGCACTGCGGTCGTAGAGCTTGCTCTGCCCTTCCGGCGCCGGAACAACCGCGTTATGGTACCTTAAAATCTTATGGATACCGCTCGGGCCATGTGTCTGTATCTGCAGGAAGGAATCGTTCTTCTTCGCCTCGACGTACGGCGCGTCCTCGTATAGCACATCAAGAATAGGCCCTTCATCTTTAACGCGTTCAATTTCGTAGGTTAGTTTAGTTCCCGCCGCCGGTGTTTCTAAAAGGATCCACCACAACCGTGGCGGCGAGCCCGGTTCGAGCTGCGACAGAATAGGAATCCGCTTGGAACCTCTGATCTCGATTAAGCGAATCTTATCTGTTGGAAAACCCACCGGCACGCCCGTCAGATCCAGCGACACTGGTGTACCTGAGCGCATGTAATCACCAGCATCGACTATGATTTTGCCTAAAGGTTCGCCCAGGGTCACCTGGTTCGACAGTAAAAAACAGGAAAATAAAATTAAGACCGGGAACAAACGTATCAATGTTAATATTAGCTTTTGCATCGTTGAAGGTCCTTTCAATTTAGCCTTTTTTGCCGCTTGGTATAGGGCAAAAACATGGATTCTAATACTGATAGCCCCGTTAATCAAGTCCTATCTGATTAAATTTTCCCATAACCGGGAAGCAATAATTGGCATTTATTTGCATATCCCCGTCTTTTTTGCTATCTTACCTTAATTATCTATTTCTGTACAAACATCAACATTTAATAAGGAACCGATTATGACTATTGGAAGCTGCTTTATCATCCTCTTGTCCGTTATTAACGCCGGGCTTGGAGCAGATGCTCCGGCAAATTCGTACGCCCAATGGGAGAACGGGCCGCCGCACGGCATTGATTTTTTCCCGATAGCCGTCTGGCTTCAAAATCCGGCCAACGCCGAGAGGTACAAACAGGCCGGAATCAATACTTATGTCGGTCTCTGGAGAGGGCCGACCGAAGAGCAGCTCGCGGAATTAAAAAAGGCCGGCATGAAAGTCATCTGCCATCAAAATAAAACAGCCCTAAACAATATAGATAATCCGACGATTATAGGCTGGATGCACGGCGATGAACCGGATAACGCCCAGTCATTAGGACAAGGCAAAGGCTACGGCCCGCCGATTTTGCCCCCGAAGATAATAGACGACTATAACAGGATTCGACTGACTGATCCTACCCGGCCGGTTCTTTTGAATCTCGGTCAGGGCGTGGCATGGGACGGCTGGCACGGCCGGGGCGTTCGAACAAACCACCCGGAAGATTATCCCGAATACGTCAAGGGCTGCGATATAGCCTCATTCGATATTTACCCCGCCGTACATGATAAGCCCGAAGTTGCCGGGAATCTCTGGTTCGTGGCAAAAGGCGTCGAGCGGCTGACAAAATGGACAGAGGGCAAAAAAGTTGTCTGGAACTGCATCGAATGTACCCGCATCAGCAATCCCGACACCAAAGCCACGCCGCACCAGGTAAAATGCGAGGTCTGGATGTCCATCATCCACGGCTCGATGGGGCTTATCTATTTCGTGCACGAATGGCAGCCGAGGTTCAACGAATCGGCGCTTTTAAGCGATGCTGAGATGCTCTCGGCGGTTACGGCAATAAACCGCCAAATCACCGAACTCGCACCCATTCTGAACAGCCCCACAATTGAAAACACAGCAAGCGTTTCATTGAGCAACAATGCTGTACCAGTAGCAATAATGACCAAAAAGCACAATGGAGCAACGTATCTTTTCGCCGTAGCGATGCGGGGCGACAAGACAACAGCGACATTCACCCTGCAGCAAGCCGAGAGCACAAAAACCATGGAAGTAATCGGCGAGAACCGGACAATTCCTGTAAACAACGGCGTTTTAAAAGACAATTTCGAAGCCTGGGACGTGCATCTTTATAGAAACAACTGATCATACACTTAGATTGCCAGTAGGAAACATACTGAAACAAATCGGTCACAGACAACACTACGCCTGCTAGTTCGACGAGCGTTTTTATGCTCTGATTTCACTGGAACGGAGTGGCCAAACGTTGGTCCATTAAGGATTCGCTTGTTTGGTTTTCTCATTGATTACTGATGTGCTTATTGCCCTCGCGTCGAATCTTACCTTCACGTAGAAGCAAGCCAAGTACACTATAAGATAGATAATCCTTTTGACGTCCCCTGTAGTCGCTGCGCAATCCCAACAAACTTGCGGCATCGGCGTTTGTAATTCCATCTGAATTCATTCTGATAAGCTCTACAATTGCGGACTTAATAAATTCCAGCCCAATTTGGGCTCTCTCAACGGCTCCTTGTGGCACTATTAGGTTCTTTCTTTTCTTTCCTCCAAGTCCGGCTGGAACGACAGTGTTTGTCAATAAGCCACCGGTTGTCTCAGTGCCGAATGCTGATATAAGTTCTGCTTCTAATTTTAACGCTTGGGTTTCTGTAAGATCATCTGCTAAAATATCAACCAAAGGTGTTTTCTCAGAGGCTATGATGTCACAAATTCTTTTATACTTTAAAGTCTTATCTGGTTTTACAAGATGATCATAGGCACGACTACCAGTCCCTTTTCCAATATAGAATGGTTTCGCCGGAGAGACACGTGGATCTTTTAGTGCATAGATGTAATAGAAATTGGTAGGCATTGTCAATGTTCCTTCTGCCAAAAAATAATTATACAGTCCATATAAAACAGAAAAGCTTGTCCCCGCATTCATCTGGTGGGGAACAGACTGTTTCTCCCATTATAAGAAGTTCCCACTGCTTCTTCTATCAATAATATTAAACCACAGCTCTGAAATACTAAACACAAAATCCCATTCCTGCACAACCATTTTACTGATCCCGTCAAAATGGTCGCTTGGCCCATAAACAGCGCTCTAACAGGGATTCATGGCTTATTCATCAGGTAGGTGCTTTTCCAAAAAGGAAAGAAGTTTCGGTTTTCCGACCGAGGTAAAGGATAATTACCCAAACAAATCGGAATGAGAGCCTGTTCGTTCAAGAATGAGGTCATCGCCGTCAAAGCGATATATAAGCAGCCAGTCAGATTCAATACTCAAGTTTCAAGCTCCTCAAAGAGTTGATCCACGTTTGAGACCTTGTGCAAGTCTATGCCTTCCTCGGATTCTCGCAGCACCCTGTCTGTAAGGGCATTTGGTATCTTAATTTCAAAGGGAATGCCCTTCTGGAGGGCGACCTGCCTGAGGAACAGCTTGATGGCTTCCGACATGGATATATCAAGCACCTTAAATACCTTCTGTGCCTGGCTTTTGGTCTTTTTATCCAAGCGAACTTGTATAGTTGTCGCATCCATATTTCAGCCCTAAAATATCAAACCTCTATTGGGTGATACGCTCATTACATTATCACTACATTAAATATACGAAGAATATCGGCCAATGTCAATTAATTGTTTGAAAAAAGGTACTAAATTTCGGGGATTTTATACTTGAATTCTGACGATAGTAACGTTACATTATATAAAAATGGTAACTAATGTTACTAAATTATTATCATGTAACACTATAACTCTTTATAAAATATATGGTTAATGAAAAGTATATAACGATACCACAATTAGCTAAGCTTTTAGGATTAAGCCGTATTGAAGTTTACAGGAGAGTTCGTAAAGGCCAAATTAAAGCCGGGAAAATCGGCCGCATGTATATCATAAGGGACAAGGAAGTGGGCCACATACTCGGAAAAAAACTGACCACTAAAGACAAAGGTCAAATCGAAATGGCCGTTAAGAAGGCTGTAAAAGAGTACGGCGAAGTATTGAGAAAATTGGGTGAGGAATGAAGATCATCACCACGGCTGATGTTGAGCATATAGCTTTTAATCTGGCCAGGGAACTACTGTCTTTCGATGAGCCGATACCGGATTATTCGACACGCTTTCCAAATACTCTTGAAAGCTGCCTTGTAACTCCTTTCCAGAAGTTTTCCCGAAAACCGTTATATCCATCGCTGGTTAAAAAGGCAAGCATCCTGCTTTACCTTATGATTAAGAGCCGTCCTTTTCAGAACGGCAATAAGAGAATAGCGCTGACTACTCTGCTTGTGTTCCTGCACAGGAACGGCAAGTGGCTTTTAGTCGATGCGCAGGAGCTTTACAATTTTACAGTATGGGTAGCGCAAAGCCCGGCGGTACTCAAAGACGAGGTAGTTATGGGCATAGAGAAGTTCACTAAAAGCCATTTAGTCAAGCTGGAAACTAAAAGCTGATGTGTAAAATATATAAAAGAACAGAAGAGTATCATGTCTATGAATATTAAAGAGCCTGTTCACATCCTATCCGACTCGAATAATTATAACCAATAATGAATATACAATCCGTATTAAACACAAACTGATAAGCGGACAAGTTGAAAAAAGTACCCTGACAATCCATTAATGCCCCGGAGCTTGAAGGATATTGATAATTTCTGATGAACGAGCGCCTGTAGAGTCCGCTATGTCTCTGAAAGTCATCTCGGCACTGACAGTAAAACCTGCGTCCTTGAGCTTCTTAATAGACGTGTCCAAATCCAAATCCATCTGCTCACAGTACTGTTTCAGTGTTATCCGTCCTAAACCTCTGCCGGGTCCGCCGCCACGGCCGCCCTCGGCGCCGGCTTGTCCATGACGTCCTCCACCACCTATGCCGGTGGCAGCCTGACCCAAAGCAATATCATATAACCGGGCCGGCGTCATTCCACAAGCTTCGGCCAGGTCACCGAGAACAACATCCGGAGATCCGACATCGATTCGGTTTGCCTTGAGGTTCGAGAGCATTGTTTCAAGATCCACATTGGTGACTTTCTCCGCCAGCTCCCTCAGACTAAGCAGCTCAGCATGCGGAATAGGAGCACGCTGTCGGGGACTGTCCCAACTTTGCTTTATGCTCTCGCCCCACGAAATCAGCGAAGAAAACGGCTTAACTCCGGCAAGAGTACAAACAAAAACAGCAATACAAGTGACCGTCGCCAAAGCCCATTCGGCGCGAAGTCCGAAGACCCTTGTGACTTTGCTTTTGAAGTAGCTTACGAACGGCTTCCAATTGAGATATAAATGAAATATCGATGCGATTACGAAGATAATACTAAACCAGTCATGCAGGCCAATCCATTGCTGCTTCGTCAGGGCAAGCATAGTCCAGCCGGTCCAGTTCGCAACCCGCCCGGACGGAACAAAAAAAAGTATAATACCGGTAAAGGTCATGCCGATAAAGGATAGTGCTGTCAATACCGAAACATACGATCGCCAATTAAATTTCGTTTTAGCCTTTTCACTCATCACATTGCCCTTCTATCCTGTGCTATATTAGGATATAAAACTCTTTGCTCCACTTTTCGGTCCAAAACAGACTCCAACAACGGAGATTTCCATATAGATGTTACTATTTACACATAATAATGTACACAAATACGACAAAATACTACATCAGTTCACCGGAGAAATGAGGAAAAATTAAAAGCAAGCGATACGTAATATCTCAAAAAAAGCATTCAGGATTCTCGATAATTGAGCGGATTAGGGAAAGTTTCGGCTGCGTTTATGCAAATTAAGACTTGCAATCGCTGCCATTTGAGTCTATATTTATGTTTCTTATCCATCATTGA
Source organism: Sedimentisphaerales bacterium (assembly GCA_016936275.1). Taxonomy (GTDB): domain Bacteria; phylum Planctomycetota; class Phycisphaerae; order Sedimentisphaerales; family Anaerobacaceae; genus JAFGPJ01. Next base: position 10,904 of record JAFGPJ010000192.1, on the reverse strand, counting down.
AAGGAAATATAAATGAAATACGACGTAGCTGATTTGTCATTGGCAGCGGGTGGTAAAAAACGGATTCTCTGGGCGGATAACGATATGCCGGCACTGGCGGCAATCCGAAAAAGGTTTGCAAAAGACAAGCCACTAAAGGGCATAAACATTTCAGCTTGTCTGCATATAACCGCCGAGACGGCTAACTTGGCCAGAACGCTCAAGGCAGGCGGGGCGAGCGTCGTTCTGTGCGCATCCAATCCACTGAGCACACAGGACGACGTGGCGGCATCCCTTGTGAAGGATTTTAATATAGCGGTTTTCGCCGTGTGCAGGGAAAATCGCAGTACGTATTACAAACATATCAATGCGGCCATCGACCACAAGCCGGTTATTACGCTGGACGACGGCGCAGATCTCGTCAACGAGCTTCATACCAGCAGGAAGAAAGACGCCGGCCGGATTATTGCAAGCATGGAAGAAACAACAACCGGCGTCATTCGCCTGCGGGCAATGGCGAACGAGGGCAAGCTGAAATTCCCGGTCATCGCGGTAAACGACGCCGCAACCAAGCATCTGTTCGATAATCGCTACGGCACCGGTCAATCGACAGTGGACGGCATCATTCGCGCGACCGATTTTCTCATGGCCGGCAAGAAAATAGTCGTGGCCGGCTACGGCTGGTGCGGCCGGGGCTTTGCAATGCGGGCAAGAGGAATGGGAGCAATTGTCACCATCACGGAAATCGATGCTATAAAGGCGCTCGAAGCGGCAATGGACGGCTTCGACGTTATGCCGATGGCGCAGGCCGCAAAATTCGGCGAGCTGTTCGTAACGTTAACCGGCAACAAACACGTTATTCGCACCGAGCACTTTAAGGCGATGAAAGACCGGGCCGTAGTCGCCAACAGCGGGCATTTCGACGTCGAAATAGACATACCGGCACTGAAAAAACTAAGCAAAAAGGTGACCCGAAACGTGCGCAATCACGTTGATGAATATACCCTTAAAAATAACAAGCGAATTTATCTTCTCGGCGAAGGGCGACTGATAAACCTCGCAGCCGCCGAGGGGCACCCTGCAAGCGTGATGGACATGAGCTTTGCGACACAGGCGCTGCAGGCTGAATATGCGGTAAAGAACCAGGGCAGGCTTTCTATTGCCGTCCATGACGTCCCGCTGGAAATAGAGCGGCAGGTAAGCACACTCAAGCTGAAATCAATGTCGATCGGCATCGACAAACTTACAGACGAACAGGTTGCTTATCTTGCAAGCAGCGGCGAAGGGACGTAAAATTGATTATTTTCTACTTACTATTGACTACTGGAAAGAAAATCGGCAACAAATTCAATAGAAAATAGTCAATAGTCGATAGTCAATATGTAGGCTTATGGATAATAATCAGACAGAAAAGACGCCGATATCAGTCTCGAAGTCTTTTATGGCTGCCGGCCCGACACTTCATTACAGCCATAAGAATGTCCAGATATGCTGGCTTCTCGCGGTGGTAGCTTTCGGCCTGAGTTGTCTTTTCTGGTCGAAGATAGTAACCGGCTCATTCTGGTCGTTTGACGTTCAAACTGTAACAAAGATGGATTTCTGGCGACTGGACCGGTATATCACAACCGGCGTCAGCATATTCGAGTACCCCTGGCAGATACTTGTTCTGGGGCTGCTCATGGGTATTATGGCCGTAGTTCCAGTATTAATATCGCAACTGATGTGCTTCCGCTACAGCATCATTTTCATATTGGAAGTATTTTCTCTGGCCAACCTGCCCGGCTTTGCAATCTGCCTGTTCATCAGTTGTATCGCCGCAGCGTGTCGGCCGCTTCGTTTTCGCTCGCGCTTCATTGCTATCGCGCTATGCACGGCGCCTCAGCTTGTTTACTGGGGGTACTTCGGCGGCGCCCGGGGGGTCGAACCTATAGAATGGGGATTCTCTTTTGCGCCCTGGGCATGCGCTTGGCTCGACGCGCTGGTAATCGCAGGATTCGTTCTCGGTATAGGTCACTTTACCCGCTATCGTCCGGGCCTGACATGGATTTTCACATCGCTGACACTCGTCATCGCCGTTGTCGTGTTCGAAGTGGCAATCGGCTTCGACGAGCTGGACTACCAGCTTTACGTGGCCAATAACAATCCCGAGCTGGACAGTGAATTTCAAGACCACAGTATTACCGGAGCACTCGATGCGACAATAAGAGATCCGGCCACGAAGAAATACCTGGAAGAATCTTTTTATCCCTCCGATCCGATAGCCCGACGAGCCGAACTTAAAAGGGAAATTCAGGAACAGTTGCGCTACGACTTCTGGCCGGGCTGGTTCATAGTCCCGGAAGAGTTAAAATACCGAGAGAAGAAAGAGTGGTTGCTCAAACAGTACGATCTGTTTATTAGCCAACGCCCCAATAGCCGCCGGATGCCGATAGCACTGTACTACAAGGCCATGCTGAACGAATTAAGCCCGGACACGAAAATGCTCGGCCGGAAAGAAGTGCTGCATTTCTACAATGATTATCCGCATGAAAAAAACCGGCAAATCTGGTGGGAGCTGTATCGGGATTTCGGGAGCAGCCCGGAAGCACTTGAAGCACGGTGGCGTATTGCAGGGCATCGGGCCGGCCAACAAATGTTCGAGGAAGCAGAGAGACTTCTCGCCGAAGCTCATAAAATGCTGGCCGCCGAGAAATCGAAGCGACTCGAATTCGACAATGAATCCTCCGGCAAATTGTTCGGCCTGTTTCGCCGGCCGGCCGATTCGATAATGACCGTTCCAAAATTAAATGAGCTGCAAAGAAGGCTTTGCCAGTTGCAGGTCCTCGTAAGCTCACAAAACCGAACAGACAAACCGGACTCCATTGAGCGCCTTGCGAGGTTCGTCAAGCTGAATCCTTATGCCCCCGATTATGCCCAGCACCTTGACGGGCTTCTCGAACAAACCGAAGACGGAGATCCTCTTCGTGATAATATCCTGCTGGCCCAGGCGAAACTCGTCGCCGATGAGCTGCTTCGGGCAGAAAATCTCAGCGAGATACACACACAATACAGCCAGACCGACGGGGGCACTATGGCGCTATACGAACTCGGACTTTTGAAGATTAGTTTTTGGCGAAAGCAGGATGACTCAAACGCAGACCTGAAGAAAAAGTATCTGGAAGATGCAAAGTCAGTTCTGACGAGTTTTATCGCTTCGTATCCAGACCACTTCTGCACCGAGCAAGTCAAAAATAATCTGGCCGGCCTGCCCGCGAGTTGACGACTCCCAATAATCCGCCGCCGGCGGGAATTCAGTTGACTTTTCATCAAAAAATGTTAATATAGATAAAGGCTGGAGGCAATTTTTCGCTATTCAGGCCTGTTTTATTGCTCCGAACCAAGCGATAAAGCGTATAAATGTTTACTGTCAAGGCTGGATTTTACGCCCAGGTGAGGGGTTGATCGAATGAGTGCCGTAAATAAGCACATCTCGCGCTACCCGGACGCCCAGAAGATTCTGCTGATAGGCGATATCGGCAGGGCTTTTCTGCGGCGCAAGCCGTCCCCAGGCGGAGATGCCGATTCCGCCGCGGAGACTCGCAGTGAAATCTGTGCCGACATGCAGCAGGCGCTGGAAATCACGGCAAGAAAAAATTTCGCCGCCATCGCAATTGTAATGTCCGGCATCTCGGCAAGATTAAGCTCCGACCTCAAAGCCCTGCGGGACAACAGCGATGCGAAAATCATCCTCCTGGCGCAAATGTACGAAGAGCCGATAGCCATACATTTAGTCAACTCAATTTATAACGGATCAAGCCTCGCCGACGATTATCTTATCTGTCCCGTCGGCGCCGATAGCTTTTATAAATCCATTATCCCGATGTACATCGGGACCGAGAAGCCCGGCAAGACCGAGACCACTCCTCCGCCCGCAATCGATAAAACCACGGAAACAAGAATCAGATACCTCGAACGCCTGGCCACCGAGGACGATTTGACGGGCCTGAAGAACAGAAGATATATCCGGGAATTCTCCAGGCAGATAATCGAGTACGCCAAAAAAGAGAACGGCCGGGTGACGCTGCTGGTTTTCGACGTCGACGACCTGAAAAAGTACAACGATATTTACGGCCACCACGCCGGCGATGAAATTTTGAAGCAGGCCGCTGTCCTGATGCGCCGCTGCTGTAGAAGTCACGACGTCGTCGGCAGGGTCGGCGGCGACGAATTCGCCGTCATCTTCTGGGACGACCCCCAGCAGCAGAAATGGAGAATGGAGAATGAAGAATTTAGAAATTCTCAATTCTCAATTCATAATTCTCAATTCCCTGACCAGGAGCGACGCTCGGCGAACGCCGACCATCCCGCCGAGGCGATCACCATAGCAAAACGCTTCGTAAAAGAATTGAGCAATGAAGGTTTTTCTTCTTTTGGCGGATTAGGCCCGGAAGGCAAGGGAGTGCTGACAATCAGCGGCGGCCTTGCAAGCTTCCCCCGCGACGGCGAGACTATAGAAGAACTCTTCCAGCAGGCCGACAAGGCCCTGCTCGAAGCCAAACGAAGCGGAAAAAACAGAATCTACCTCGTAGGCAAGCCTCAAAGCAACATCAACGAAATAGACTAGAACTCATCCGAATAATGGTCTTAAACATTTGTTGGTAGAACCCCACGCGATATAGGAGCGGATTTCAATAAAAGGGAGAAATAAGTAAGGTGTCCGCAGATGCCTAATAATCCAATCAGGTAATTCGCTAATTTAATGAGATTTTTTGAATTTATCCTTATCTCGCCTCTCTAACAAGTCGATAGTACACGTAGCAACGCGTTATTGCATCTTTCATGAGAACACCAGCGGGGGCCATTACTAATTGCTGGTGATTTCACGGTTCGAGCGTTAAATAAATTTAACGAGTATTTAAGGGTGCAGAAATGTAATGCCAATTCTATGCCTAAAAGAAATCTTAGATCAAGCGATTATCAACAAATATTGCCATAAAAACATGGATTGAGACTTGAGAGTTCGAGAGATTTAATTATGTATGTACCGGGAATTAAACGGAAAGTCTTATGAGTACACTGCATTATCGATGCTCTTTTAATCTGACCGCCGAGTGCTCAGAGCGTTCTTGGGAAATGCTTTTGAAAGAGGTAAGGAAATGGATCGCCAAACGCCCAAAGCCCCACAAGGAAAACGATTTCTGGAAGGCATGGTTTTTTCAGGGCGGTCTCTGGAAATCACAGATACCTACCGGAATTCGGATTTTAACACGATACTGCTATGGTAATTGTAGTAACCAAAGCCCCAACTGCTGGGCCGCAGAATATGAACACCCCTGCGATGAGTTCCCAGGCGGTCGATTTTGGCGAGTCCATATCGGAATCGAGCAATTTGACCGTAATCAGTTTCAGTTCAACTTTCAGACACTATACGATATGCGTCCGGGGTATCTCGGACTTGAACCGCGAGCCCCTTTGCCCTCCGCTCCGGGACTTATTACTACACTTCTGAGGTCAAATTCATGGCGATGCACCGCTGGAGCTGAAAAGTTGTCTACATTATCAAAAGTTCTACGAGTTGGCGAAGGGCATCTCTTCGCAAAACTCCTCACAAACAACCAGAGAACTTGCCCCGTCGTTCTTTTATCACAGACATACCCAGATAAGGGCTATCTTCTCAATGGGACAGCGTTAGCAAAACTCTTGTCAGGAACAGCCATAGTCTACCAATCTGAGAGTTCCGAAGTAGACGAGGAACTTGATAACCTCTTTGGAGAAAGATTCGGATGTCGAAAAGGTATGATTCGGATCTACTTTCCCGGTCTGGACTTCCGTCGAGTAAATGATGAGAAACGCCATCGTTTCATTCTGCCAAGAGATATTGAGTCTTGGGGTGTTAATAGAACCACTGAAATTGTTGTGACAGGCATTGCTCGACGGAGTACACGCCCCAAAGGAGTTTTGACCCCGCTTGATGTTGAAGCGGTCAATAGACAGCGACGGCTGGTGCAGTTGCGCACGCAACAGAGTAGCATATCAAATGATGAATTGATACAGTTGCTAGAGGAAGAAAACGAAAACCTGAGGACTGAGAAGGTCAGGATCGAGAACGAAAAATCAAAAATTGAAGATGACAACTTGTTGTTAGAAGAACGCATAGATTCCCTTGAGGACGATAACCGTCGTTTAGCATATGACAAGGATGCTCTAAAGGCTAACCTTTCACAGACAAATGTACCTACGAACAAGTCCAAATTAGAGACTGTTTTTGAAAAAATAAAGGAACTGCCTGAGACACTCTCCGAGGTTGTCGAGCTAATAAAAGCATTTCATCCTGAACGAATCGCGTTCACTAAAAGGGCCATTAAATCGGCCCATGAGAGCAAGTTCGATGATGTCAACAGAGCATGGAAGGTCCTCTGGGTAATGGCTACGACCCTCTACGACTTGCACTTTGAACGGGTCCAAAATGATATACCAAAGGTGTTTCGGGACGAAACCGGCATAGAGTTGGCAATGACTGAGAGAAAGATCACTAAGAAGGACAATAGGAATATGACTCAGCGCAAGGATACCTTCAAGGGCCAAAAGATTGACATAACACCTCATGTGAAATTCGATGCCGAAAGCACTAGAGCCTACTTCAATGCCTTCCGACAGAATGGAACCAAGTTGATAGTCGTCGGCTACATTGGCCATTTGCGTACACAGGGAAGCTCGAAACGTCAGAGAAGCTGACAGTACAGGACACAGGCCGCGGATTTCATTCAGGAAATTTACCGATTTCTGAGTAGGTTGACAGAAAAAAGATTCTATTAAATACGTAACTCACACAACCCCTTAGACGACAAAGCAGGCTTAACAGAAGGGAACACGAAGTTAAAGATTTGACTCTTTCATATTATCTTTTTCGTGGTTCTAAGTGCCCTCCTTGGTTATGTCCATAATCTTGTTTATTCAGATTGAACTGTGGATAATTCACCTTTTCTTTCACGAATCTTGCATTCAGTGGCATCTCACAGAGATTTTTTTAGAAAAAGCCCTCTTTTTTGCAATACGGCTCTTAGAATGTATTAGTTGGTAGTTCATAGTTCGTAGTGAAATTGAATTGATTAGTGAATTGGAGAATTAGAGAATTTGGAGCGGATAAAAAACATTACCAAAAACCACGTTCATCTGCGTTCATTTGCGGTTTGAACTTATGGCGTAGTTGAAAAAACAAAGCCAATTTGTAAAGGATTAAAATTGCACAAGTATTTATTATAAAAGAGATTAAATCATAATTTTGCACGATTGATATCAAGGAAAACAAAGCCAAACAAACCCAATTTGGAACGAGGCGAATTAATAATTGACCGCCCGCCGCCAGGGCGATAGAATCTCACGGATTTACGATTGACGATTTAATACTGGCATTCAGCAATAGTCAATTGACAATAGACAATAGTCAATCGGAGCGTTTGGGATTTAAGCAGAAAGGGTATTGAAACATGTCAACGAACAATCTCAAAACAGCATCAATCGCAGCGGCAGCAGCCGGCGTAGTGGCCCAAACGGCCGATTTCGCCCGTGCCCAAGGCGCCGATGAGCTTCTCGCCGGGATTAAGTCCAACAGTGCAGAAAAACGCACGCAAGCCGGCTTCAGTGCCGGCAAGGTCGGCGCCCCGGCGGTCAAAGCTCTGGCGAAAGTTATGACCGACGACAATCTCGAAGTCGCACGAGCGGCAAAGCGTGCTATGTGGCAAATCGTGCGGTATACCGGCCGGCCCGGCACAAACGAGGAAAGAAGGGCCGTAGAGACTGAACTGATCGACCTGCTGGGCGACGAGCAGTTAGTTGCAGTTAGGCGAGAAGTGCTGTGGATGCTCTCGGAAATCGGTTCTCGCCGTTCCATCGATCCTATTGCCGGATTGATGAAAAACGAGAACCTGCGCGAGGACGCCCGAATGGTGCTCGAGCGTATTCCCAACAGAAGGGCTGTTGCGGCTTTGAAGGCAGCCTTCGAGGCGGCGCCCGAGGATTTTAAGCCCAATATCGCTCAATCGCTGCGAAAACGCGGCGAAGAAGTGGCAGGCTATCCGTGCCGGAAGCTGGTGCCGAAGAAAAAAACGGATGTTAAGCCGCTTTAGGATGGTGAACAATAACCAATTACCAATAGCAGAAAGGTAATAGAACGATGAAAAAGTCAAACAAGCTAAAGCTAAACAGGCGAGAATTTCTGGCGGCCGCCGGTGCAGCGGTGAGCATGCCTTATTTTATACCGTCCGGCGTTTTAGCTCAGCCCAGAAGAATCGGGGCGAACGAAAAAATAACCATGGCCCATATCGGCGTCGGCGGCATGGGCGGTTATCACCTTAACGACATGATCCAACGCCGCCAGCAGGGTCAGGTCAATATCGCGGCGGTTTGCGACATAGACAAGAACCGCCTGATTAACGCGGTAAAGACCGCCGGGCCCGGCGTAGAGCCGTACCATGACTACCGTTATATTCTGCAACGCAAGGACATTGACGCGGTGGTAATCGCTACGCCCGACCACTGGCACGCGGTGCAGATGGTCCACGCCGCCGAGTGCGGCAAGCACGTCTATGTCGAAAAGCCCGCCTGCTGCACCATCGAGGAAGGCAAGGCAATGGTCGCCGCGGCAGAGAAAAACAAGGTTTCGGTCCAGGTCGGCTCGCAGGGCCGCTCCCAGCCGGAGGCTTATCTTGCGCATCGATACTTGGTCAACGGCAACATCGGGCATATCAGCCGGGTCGATTGCTTCCACTATCCAAGCCCCGAGGACAACAATCCTGTTCCCGACAGCGACCCGCCGGCAGAGCTTGACTGGGACATGTGGCTGGGACCGCTTCGCTTCAGGCCGTACAATCAGAGATACTGTCACGGCGTGTTCCGCTGGCTGCTGGAATCGGGCGGCGGGCAGATTAGAGACCGCGGCGCGCACGTGATGAGCTGCGCGATGTGGTGGATGGGCGCCGACGGCACCGGCCCGGTTACGGTCGAAGCGACCGGCACGGCACCGAAGCAGGGCTTGTGGGACAGTGCCGTGCTGATGGATGTGACATATACCTTCAAAAATCCCGACTGGGTGCTCACCTGGCGGCAGATGCCGAACGATAAATTACCGAAGGCCGAAGAGCGCACCGGCAACGAGCCGGGCGGCAAAATCAGCAGACCCGGTTACGGAGCAAACTACAGAGGCGACAAGGGCGAATTTATCCACTGGGGCGGCGACGGCGGGACATGGGCCGAGAGAAAAGCCCGGCAGTGGGAGCTTCCCGCCGACGGCAAAGACGTCTATAAAAGTCCCGGCCATAAAGAGGACTGGTTCAATGGAATCAAGACCGGCGCAAAAACGATTATGAACATCGAAGCGGCGGTCGGCGTCGCCAACCTGTGCATTCTGGGCAACCTTTCTTATATGCTCGGCCGGAAGCTCGAATGGGACCAGGCCAATCAGACGATAGTCGGTGACAGGCACGCACAGAGATTGATGTCACGACCCCAGCGTCACCCATATCATTTATAGGAGAATTTTATCACGCTCGCGGGCCTTCGACTATTATCTCGTTCGGGCCGAGCAGCTTATAGCGTATTCCTCGCCAGCAGATAGTTCTGCCGAAAGCCGAGGAGATAATAAGAATCAGCATAAGAATAGACCATAGCCAAAAACCCAGGATGTCGGCGGCACGGGCGGCTCTCATTTTATGCCGCTCCTGCTCGAGCAACTTGCCGGCCATTCTCTGGCGGAGAATCGCCCGAATGAGCTGGCTTACAAAAAACACGGCAGGGACTGCTGTGAAAAGGAGCAGGTTTTCGTGCCCAATCGCCCAGGCGTAAATCGTCAAGCCGGCCGCAGCCCATATTCCCAGGACCGAATAGAGGCCGCTGAATAATCCGAACAGCCAGGTCTTCGGGGCACTAAAGCGGGTGATAATAAACTGCCGCCGAACGAATTCGAAAAGCTGCCGCCACGTGGTGACTTCGTGCGAAGCCGCCAGGCAGGCGGGAACGAAAGCCACGACCATGCCGGCCTTTTTGACGGCGACGCTGAGCGACAAATCGTCGCTGAGCGACTTCGGCCAGATTTTGTCAAGCCCGAGCTTGCGAAAGACATTAACGCGAATAGCCATGGACCCACCCCAGGCCTGGTTGAAACGGGTATTGCCGAGCAACTGTGCGACCTTGGCGTTCATCGCCGAGAGGGCCAGGCTGGCCGGATTGTTTCGCTTTGGGACATACCAGCGATAGCCGCTGGCGGCGCCGTACTTCAACTTTCGAAGCGGATAAACAAGGTGACTGAGCCAGTTGCTCTGCACGCAGATGTCGGAATCGGCAAATGCCATGACGTCGATGTCGTTATCGATTCTTTGATAGCAGTACAGGAGGTTATGGTTTTTTTGACTGCACGTTTGACTCTTGCCGGCAACGAATACCTGAACATCTTGAGCTTTTGAGCTTTGACTGAGTTGGTTTTTCAACCGGCATAACTCGCTGTAGGCCGGGTCTGATTCGGCGCCGACCACAAACCAAAGCAGGTAATTATCATATTCCTGATTAAAAAATGAGGTGATATTCTGCTCAAAAGCCGCATCCAGACCCTTGCACGGAACGATCAAAACTGTTCGCGGCCGGTACCATGAACGTTCTTTGCTGTATTTTCTGACGGCATAGCGATAGTTATTATATGTCTGAAACAGAAACAGCAATTGTGAGATAATTGCCGCCAGGGCTATATAGTAATACCAATCCATTGTCGTTTTCACCCCGTGCTCGAACCAAGCCGCAATTCAGGATAAAGAAGCCAGCGGTACGATTGACTCGATAAGCTGTTCAACTGTGTAAGATTGCGCCAGATCGACCGGAATCAAACAGCCGTGATTGTGATTGGAAGCAATAATAATAAGATTCTCGCCGGCCTGTTTCCATCCCTTTTCCTGCGGCTG
>JAFGPJ010000191.1 GCA_016936275.1 Sedimentisphaerales bacterium | reverse complement strand
TTCAAGTGGAATTCCGATTGTGGGTCAGTACCGAAACAGGATATCCCGTTTTGTTTGAGAGGAAAATGAGCGGCGAGCATGAAGGACAGTTGTGGGAAACAGAGTCCGTAATGGACCGGTTCCAGTGGGACATGGATATGGATACGGGCATCTTCGAGCCGAATATTCCGACGGACTACAAGGGAGTCGAAAGGCCGGGGATCGTAGGGCTATAGCAGACAAACCCAAACGCCATAAAATCCAAAAGGCCGAGCCGGTTTCAGGCTCGGCTTTTTTTATGCGATGTTAGGACAAAAAGTCTTAGAAAAATTCATTTTCTTTAGACCTGTAAGGCGGCACAAATTGTTATATTATCGACAAACGTTTGTTGCTGAATCAGTTAGGCGGGCCTAATGGAAGACAAGCTGCTTGTATTAAAATGCAAACGCGGGAGCACAGAGGCTCTCGCGCGGATCTATGAAAAGTACAAAACCGATATGCTCGTTCTGGCGATGGTACTGCTGGACGATAAAAGTGCCGCCGAGGATGTTTTGCACGATGTTTTTCTTTCTTTCGTACAAAATATCGAAAAGTTCAGCTTAACAGGCAGCCTAAAAGGCTATTTACTGACCTGCCTGGCGAATCGCTCGCGGAACCTGAACAAGTCAAAATGTCGGCAGAGCATAAAATTAAATCCAGAAGAACCTGTTTGTTCCAATTCGGATGAGCCGTTGAGAACGATTGTGTGCAATGAGCAATTACAGCAATTAAGTTGTGCGATGGCTCAGCTTCCCTACGAGCAGCGGGAGGCAATCATGCTGCATTTTCAGGCCGGGATGACGTTCGGGACAATCGGCGGGTCGCTCGGTATTTCGGTCAACACCGCCAAGAGCCGGTATCGATACGGACTCGATAAGCTCCGGCAAATTTTGGACGACGAGGCAAAAAATGAAACCTGAAGATAAAATCAAAGAACTTATAAATAAATCGGATGCACAAACGACTAACAAGGTGGATAATAGAATCCTTGCCGGAGCTTCGGAACATCTGGAAAAATTACGGCAAAGGAATATGGCCGCGAGAAGAACCGGAATCTGGCGAGCAATTCTAAAAAGCCCAGTTACCAGGCTTGCAGCAGCGGCGGCGATTGTTATCGCGGCCATTGTCGGTATTTATCAAATAACCGCACCCGGCATTGCCTGGGCGGACGTGGCGGAACGGTTCCGGACTGTGCCTTTTTTCAGTGCGACGATCTACATGAAGGAGCATGCGTTGGCAGAACCGAGACAAATCGAGCTTTGGATGGGACCGGAGGGACGCGCACGAGTAAGAGTCGGCCGGCAGATGATTTTCGGCCGGCCGGGTCGGATTGTGAAAGCCTTCGACATCGGGAAACGCGTGGAGGTTGAGCCGGACACGGAGGCCGTTGAATTGCTCGATATGCTGGGCACTATGGAGGAATATTCTCTCGAAATGGTGATTCGGAGCATTTCCGGCGACAAGCTTATCGATGTCACTCCCCTTGTGAATGCGGACGCCGTCATATCGGAGGACATGGTTGTTTTTGACGCTCTTTCTAACGGTGGTCCTGAATGGATTCGCGTCTATGCACTGCGCGAAAGCAGACTCCCTGTGGGAATTCGAATATGGAACCCACAGAATGGAAAATCGGTGGATGTGTTTATCAGCTATTTCAAAAAGCAGCCGGATGTATTCTTCGATGCGAAGGCATTTTCGACGAAGCTCGCGGATCAAAGCTGTACCGAAGCAGACCTGGCTCATATATTCTTGAAAGACCCCGGGGGACAATACATTACGGCAAAGGATTTACTTGAGCATCAAAGCGATTCCGATGTAAGGGACGGAAAATAATATGAACAACAAACTCAGAAGATTACGAGAAGGTTTTACTCTAATAGAGCTGTTGGTGGTGATTTCGATAATCGCGGTTTTAACGGCAATCCTTTTGCCCTGCCTGCACCGGGTCAAAGAGCAGGCCCGCCGGGCTATTTGTCAGAATAATCTGCATCAGGGCGCCGCCGCGGTGTTTATGTACGCCGGGGATTTCGATAGTTTCCTGCCGGAAGGCAACGTCGTGGACAAATCCGCACCGGGGTATAACAAGAGCTGGGACAGTGCGGACCTGTTAACGCTGTTTAATTATCAAACAATGTTGAATCTCGGTGATTACGGACTCACCGATAAGCATGCGACGTGTGAAACAGCGCGAAAGCATTTCGAATCAACCGAAGGCTGGCTCAGCCCACTGAGTCCCGCTCGCGGTTTTGTCGAGACGGCCTACGTGGGATGGATATACTGGGGCAATCGTGGGGATTTTTTGAATCTGAACACAGGTGAGAAGTATATAACCGCCAAGAAAGTCACCGACCGGCCTACTTCCAAAACCCTTGCGACATGCTTTTGTTATGACAGATACGGGGCGGTTGGCGGCAGCGGCAGTTGGCCGGCGTGGTACGGCTCGCATATCCGCGGCACGTTCCGGCACGACGTCGGCCGGCCTATGAAGCCGGAGCCGGATGGCTTAGTCGTTGCGTACCTTGACGGAGCGGTTGATTTTGTCAAGTGGAAGAACTTGACAGCCGGAAATCACGAAGGAGAATATCTGGTCTATTACGAAAAAGACAGTTGATTTTAACAGCAGTATCGGGATAATGGGAGGCGCAGTACAGAATTAACTTCCTGAGGGTGTTGACCTTTGGATATCCGGAATTTTTGCTGACGATTGTAATGTATGAAAGGAGAACAGAATGAGTTTGAGAAGAATATTTTTGGTAATTGCTGTGCTTTTGGCCGTTTCCTCGGTTCCTGCCGGGGCGCAGGTGAAACTCGGAGATGTTGTCGCCGAGAACGGCTATGACTGGATAATCGGTAAATGGGCAGCCACCAGAAGTGATGATCAGCAGGTCGAGCTTGAATATAAATGGATACTCGATAAATATGCCATGTGCGTGGACGTCAAGATAGGCGATTTCAAGTATCATGGCATGATCATGGGTGTGCCTTCCCGCGAAGAGATTATCCAGATCGGGGCCGACAACATGGGCGGCACGTGGAATGGCACCTGGGCGGAGGACTACGAGGGTGCGGTCAACAGGAATCAGCGCCTCGAAACTGATGGTACGTCGGAAACGATGGACATGGTTTTCGTCAAGGTCGACAATAACAGCTTTAAGGTCAAAGAATATTCCGTCGAGTCGGGCTACCGCGCTTCCCAGGTCAGAGGCGAAACAATTTTCAAACGCCAGAAAGAACAGACCGCTCAAAAGGCCGAGACAGACTCAGGGCTTGAAGGAACCTGGACCGGCGCGGATGCCGGAGGATACGGGGGGCAGTGGACTTTCGTTTTTTCAAAGGGTAAAGTAGAGGTAAAAGGGCCGGAATCCGAGTACTACGCCGGTACAATGAAGCTGAACGATAAAACGAGTCCTAAGCAGATTGACTTTAAGATCGATAAGTGTTCGATGCCTGAGTACGCAGGTGAAACCTCGCTCAGTATTTACAGGCTGGAGGGCAATAAGCTGACCCTGGCTGCGAGTGAGCCGGGCTCGATGTACCGTCCGACTTTTTTTGATTCGACCGGCGGGGTAATGCTTTTTTCTTTAACCCGGAAGTAAGACCATTATGTTTATCAAACGCCGGGCCCGAGTTATCGCCAGGCGTGTATCTACTTACAAATTCCATGCTTTAGCGAAGGCCCTGAAGCTGCGGTCATAAGTTCTCTCGACTTCGTCGGGGAAACAGCAGCCGGGAAGTTCCTTCATGCCCAAATGATATCTCAAACACTCACAGCACACTCC
>JAFGPJ010000190.1 GCA_016936275.1 Sedimentisphaerales bacterium | reverse complement strand
GCTGACTTTTGCCGCGTCCGAAGGTGCTTTGAGATATTCGGTGTCTCTGCCGATAAAGAAAGACTGCCAGTCCTTCGGAAACAAATCATTTATAAAGATAAGGTCACCCGTGCCCCAGGTCAGAACCTGCCTGCCGACTTTGACGTCCATAAAGTCCGTCGGACGGGTGAATATGTTAGCCTCGCGCAGGTCGAAGTCTCCTTCCTCAGTCACCAGATCGCCTATGACATCGCCCTTGACTTTGATGTCGCCCCAGTCCAGATACGAAAACAAATCGAACTGAAAGCGTCCTTCCATAATCGACATGTCTTTCTCGTACTTGTCATTTTGCAGCCGGTACCCGCCTCGCATTTCATAAAAACCATGAATCTCCGTTACTTCCGACAGACCGGCCAAAAACGATTTATCGGCTTCAGCTTCGTCTCCGACAGCCGGCACTGAAAAAGAAATCATAAAAAACAGAATCATCAGTAAAAGCTTGGAATTCATTTTATGGCATCCTTGGAATAACTTTAACAATGTCGCCAAATTTAAGTTATATCGGCATCGTTCAATGAACCGTTCAGCAAGTCAGACAGATTCAATTTCGAGGCCCGGTATTTGAGATATTTCAAATCCATCTATTGCAGGGATGATATCGTTTTTTTCACGGCTTTTTTTGCTCCAGGTAAAGACGAAGGCGTTCGGCAAGCTCTTGTCCGTAGTGATTTGAAACGAAAGCTATATCCAGCTCTCGTTTGCTCAAATATGGTCTCGAACGTTGAATAGACCTTCGTGAAAGATAGGTGACAGTTTGAGACAGGCAGCGGACTATTGATATTCTCCTGGAAATGCTTGATCTGCGAATCAAGTCGATCTGTACTTTTTCAGCTTCAGGTGTAGTGTCAGGAGATTGGCATATCATTTTATAGTATCCCTTTCCATCCTAACAATAATTATGCGTGTAAATATTTTGTCTTTTTAACGTGTAAAAACAGATCGATAAGATTTTTTCTATATCAATCATTGTGATTAAAGTCAATTTGTTTTCAGAATCAGCAGTTTTTACCTCATGGCCTCCCTTGGCGGTCTTTGCAGGTATCTTTCAGTAAATATGCTGTCATCCAGGCCGATGTTATACTTGACGTCGCTGAATTCCATCTCTGTTTTGCTGCCGGTCTTTAGATTGGTGACGACTGACTGGACCACCGTGTTAAAGTCCTGAATCTTCTCGACTTTTTTCGACTCGATGACGCGATAAAGCTTGTCGTCCTTATCGTAGAATTCCATTTTTATCGGCACGTACGTCTTTTTGTCAATCGAGACATTGTAATAACTGAACTCTACGGTTTCCGGCTGTTTGGGAACATTCTTTACGACGAAGAATTGATCGGTTGTTTTGATCAGCTCGTGAGTGTCTTCCTGAAGGCTCCGGCCGGAAACGTCCTCGTATAAAAAGTCCGAGCCGACAAAACTGGTCCGCTTGTCGCCGGCGGCGATTCGCTTTACAAGAGACAGAGCGGGCAGATACAGCCAACGATCGTCATCTTTGCCCGGATCGGTGTGTTTGAGAACCATGTACGTCATTCTTCTAACGTCGGCAGGTTTTTGGAAATAGACGAAGTAATTCTGGTCACCGCCGTCCGCAACGTCTTTTCTTAAAATATTGAATTCCCGCTCCCGCTTCTGGCCCTGTTTGTTCGTGATCGTCATTTTAACCGTAGCTTTGCCGTCATCGCCCTGATAATAGGCAACGATGTTGGCTTTATTTACGATTGTCTGAACGTCAGGAGCTTGTTCAGATGAGACGGCATTCTCTGCTGCAAAAAGCGGCGATAAAAATCCAAGAACAAACGTTATTTTCCATACTGATTTCATTTCATACCTCGCTTTCATTTGTTAGTACTGGCCTGGCTTTTGACGCCAGGTCTTTTAAGTATGTCCATCATCGGACACCAGTTCGTAAAGGCCGACTGCAGCAGGTTCAAACCTACGAAGCCGGTAAAAAACAGCCAATACGCGGAATGATAATGTGCCAGCAAAACACTTACAAGCACAAATAACCCCGCTATGCCTCTTAGATATCTTTCAACAGTCATAGCATACCTCTTGAAACATTCATTTTAAGTTTAACTTCTATTTTGTCTCGCCGCGGCCATTTTGCATGCCTGCCGGCGTGACATAATTCCGCACACCAACGCCATGACCGGTATGGCAATAACACTTAACCATACTAAAGTGCTCCAGCCGATGACTGTAAATTGGTGGACATTCAAAGCAATTAAGACGACCGCCGACGTTGAAATAATCGCACAGAAAGCGCAATTACAACTTCGCCGCATCGGTTCAGCCGTCGCCTTAAACAGCCTCTTGTCCAGCAAACGAATTATCGCTGGCAGTATTAACAAGGTCACGATTCCCGAAACAGCCAGAATGGCACAAACAAAGATTCCAACCGTTTTGTAAGGCACCAAAGGAGCGAACAGCAGCGGCAAAAAGCCGATTGCAATGACAACTACGTTTCGACTGATGGCCCGTGCCGGTTCGCCAAACATTTCCTCGGAAGCTTTTTGCCACGAGCCGACCTGTGAGTACTCGGCCCGGGACCGCTCGAGGAAATGGATAGCAAAATCCACGGCCATCCCTAAAGACAAGGCGCTGAGCACCGCCACCGGCATATCGTAATCCTTGCCGAAAAGACCGATTATCCCGTAGATGGCTGCTATCGTGACTATCAGCGGAATCATGCAAATCAAACCCCAGAGCAACGAACGGAAAAGTATCGCCATCATGATAAAGACGATTATGAAGCTGCCCATAAACGATTGCAGCATTCCCCAGACCATTTTGTCCTGCCAGACGACATTGATATAGGTCAGGCCCGCCCAGTGATATTTGAGCGGCACCGGCGTGGGATTTTTTTCGAAAAACTCATCAACAGCCTTAACCACCTTCTGCATGTCCTTGTTGTCCCCGCTGGGAAGCTGCATCCAGATAGTGCTGTGCATATAGTCGGTGGTGACTAAATGCCATAAATCATCCGGATTATGACTGCTTTGGAACTGAAGCAGGCACTGCGCCACGGCGGCGGACGTATCCGGAATCCTGTAGTTCTCAGGTTTTCCATCGATGAGCTCCTGATGTACCTTCTTGACCACGTCGGCAACAGAATTGCTCTTGCCGACAAGCCCGGTTTTTCCAAGCTGCTCCTGAAGCTCAGCTATATAACGCAGGACTTCCGGCTGCTTGAAAATCTTGACATGCTCCTTCTCCAGCTCGAAAAAGTCCGTGACCTCATACCACAAGTCGGCATCCTTGTCCTTTGCAGCGTCCAGCTTCTTCTCGGCGAACTGGCCGACCTTGTCGAGAAAGTCCTCCTTGGTTTCGGCCTGGCTGGCCTGTAGCAGCAGCTCTGTTTCAATCTCAGGGAGAATGTCCGTTGCATTAGGAAACTCGTTCTTGAGTTCTAAAATCCTGCCGGAAAGACGCTTGCGCAGATCTTCGATATAAGCAGTCGGCACGGCCTTTGTCTGGTTCGGGTCGAGCACAAGGTACGCCATATAAGTCCCGCCGAAATGTTTATTCAATTCAATATCGGCCTGGCGTATCGGATGCTTTTTTGAGAACCATTTAACCGGGTTATCGTTAATTTGAACACGTGTGATACCGTAGACGGCGACTACCGAGATGATCAGCATTACGATCAAAATCGGCTTTGCTCTTACATAAGTCAGGCGTCCGCCGGAATGTAATAGCCTGCCGAGGAAACCCCGCCTGGCCGCATGAACGTTTGCCGAGCCGAAATTCTCCAGCGAGCTTTCCTTGATCATCATAATATACGCCGGCACGAAAGTAATCGTGCAAACCCACGCAATCATAATTCCAATTGCTACGAATATGCCGAAGACCTGCACAGGCGGAATCGGGGTCAGAGCAAGAGATGCAAATCCCGCCGCCGAGGTCAGCGATGTATAAAGCATAGGCATAAACAAGTTGCTCATTACTTCTATAGCGGTTTTTCTTCTGCCCTTCTCTTTTGTGTAAAGGTCGAAGAATTCCGAGAGAATATGCACCGAATCAACCACGGCTATCGGCATAAGGAAAATCGGGATCATCGAGCTCATTATATGAACCGGATAGCCGAAGCCTATCAGCAGACCCATCGTCGAAATCACCGAGACCATCGCGACAATCATCGGCGAGATAACAAGCACCAGTTTGCGGAAGAACAGCAACATCAGGATGAAAATAACGACCATTGCAAGCGGCGCCGATATCGCCATTTGCTTGAACATCTCATATCCGAACGTATCCTCCGCTACGGGCAGGCCGGTTATATGATACTCCTCGTCACCTTTACCAAAGGTAGCTATTTTTTCCGTAAGCTTCTTGTAAACCTTATGGCTCAAATGCTTGTCAGTGAGCGGAAGGTACAGGCAAATGGCTTTCCCATCTTCCGAGATTAGAGTACCTTTGAGCATAGGATTGGACATGGCCTTGTCTCTGATTTCTATAGCCTCGGCGTTTGTCGCCGGTGGTTTGGACATCAGCCACTCGAATGTCACAACGCCAGGCCCGCCCTGGCCGATATGATCGACCGTCGAAGGTGCAAGCAAATCGACCTCAATGACTCCGGCTTGTTCGTTGGGATCCTCGGCGCTCGGCCAGCTCAGCGTCTTTGCGAATTCAGTTAGCTTATAAATCCTGGCCAGTGAAGCAGGATTGAACACCCCGTTCGGGTCTTTGTTATTGACTACACCCAATACTACAATGTCGCTTAGGTTAAAACGCTTTTTGGTTTGATTGTGGAACACCCGCACCGGCTCGTCGGTCGAGAGCATGTTCTCGGGGTCGGTATCGACCTTGATCATGGGAATCAGCGCCCCCAGTCCCAGCGTAAAAACCACCATTAACACCGTGATTAACTTATAATGTTGCAATGACAGTTCAGTGATTTTGTGCCTAAATTCCATTTTTCAGCTCCAGTTTTTTGGATTGTATGAATATCCCGTTACTCAACGACTTCGACACTGTATTGAACCGGGCATGCCAATGATCCGGAAACAAGGCAATACTTGTCCGCGAGATGAGCAATTTCCTCTATTCTTTCAGCCGAGGCGGTGCCGGCCAGGCTCACTTTTGCCTTGACCTCGACATTTGTAAAGCGCAACCCGTTTTTGGTTTTTTCAACTTTACCTTCCGCTTGCGAATGATAAGAAGCAATCTCGACCTCGTATTTATTTGCAAAGTGATAAAAGACCAGCATGATACAACTGTTCACAGATGCAACAAACATCTCCTCCGGATTCAAAGAATTTGGGCTGCCGCCATATTCCGGGGGTGGTCCGATCTCAGTTTCGCTTATCCCGCTCATATTAGTCTTAGCGGGTTTATCTGAAATTTGATAGACTGTATTCCTGAAAATTTCCATTAAATTGCCTCCCTTTTTGTCTTATATCAACTTGAGACGTCCATGCTCAAGAGAATCTGCAGGCATCTCTCAACGAGGCTGTTTTATCCATGTAGTTATTATTCGAATAAACCTTGGAGCATTTCCTATTCATCATGTACTACTTTATTGCCCATTACTTTCGCAACGTTACCGCCTAACATTTTTGCCATCAGAGCCATATTCATTTTAGACAGATAAATCTTTCCATCATCCTCCCAGACACTAAAGGTACATGGCATCATTGTTGAAACATGCCGGTCCGTCGCCAAAACGTCTTTTGCATATTCAGCATTGCAGAGCTTTACAAGCTTGACACGCGGCTTGAAGATCACTCCATGTTTCGCCATGGATTTATTCATATCTATTGGTTGATCTCCTGATATCACCCAACCGTGCTCTGGAATTCGCTCTTCCAGAGCTGCAACAGTCTCATCAAATCCTAATTTGCTTTCCCTGGTAACAATCATTAATGACGATATTGTAGTAAAAACAATGATGCCGCACAATACGAAACCTGTTATAAAACCTACGACACCCGCTACCCAGATTTTCCAGTTACTTTTGGTCGGCAACATTTCATTTTTTTCTTTAGACATTACTAATTCTCTTCTCTCAATTTGCTGATTGCATCAACGAGTGTATTGTGATTTTGAACCCCGATAAAACGCTGCACTTCGTTTCCGTCTTTGAACAATACAAGTGTGGGGATGCTCTGCACGCCATATAGTCCGGCGACTCTTCCGGCGTCATCAACATTAAGCTTGGCAATCTTCGCCCAGCCGTTAATGCTCTTGGCTACTTCTTCCAAAATAGGACCTTGTATTCTGCAAGGTCCGCACCACGGTGCCCAGAAATCAACGAGTGTTATACCCCCTGCTATGGTTGTGTTAAAATTATTAGCGTTCAGGTGTATTATTGATTCACTGCTGTTTACTTCATTTTTCTCCGTGGGGCCAGCCACTGAATTGCTCTGACCATAAGGGTAAATATTAATTGCAGCAAGAACTGCAAGAACTGCTAGTGCTGTTAATATTCCTGTGATAGTTAATTTTTTTGACATCTTGACCATTGTTATCACCTTTAACTTTAAGTATTTCTTCAGCTTTGATTGTTGATTCAGATTAATTATTTGAACAACGTCATTTCGTAGACGAAGAATGCAATGTAGTACGCGACCAACAGCAGGAGAAACAATACCAGCAGCCAGAACGCCAGCATTGATCCCTGCGGATGACCACAATTACGACAAAAAAGGCTATAACGGCTAATCTCTTTGTTACACGCCTTGCAACTTCTAAGCATCGATTTTTTCATCGAATCAGTCTCCTGCGGCCGCATCATTGAGGTTTAGGCCGGACTTCCCAAAGTAAATACGGATTAAACAGCAGAACTAATAGCGTCAATTAAGATTTCCTTAGGCTGTACACCGACAAAACGCAGTATATTATTTCCATCTTTAAACAATAGAAGCGTAGGAATAGCCTGTATGCCGAATCGTCCGGCAATGCTTTCGGCCTCATCAACATTGACCTTGGCAATCTTCACCTGGCCATCAACGCTCCTGGCTACTTCTTCCAAAATAGACCTTTGCATTCTGCAAGGTCCGCACCACGGAGCCCAAAAATCAACGAGCGTTAATCCATTAGCTATAGCCGTATCAAACTGACTCTCACTTAATTCTGTTACTTTCTTATCCTGCATTGTTTATGTCTCCAAAATTTTCGTATGAATTCTTTTTTTGCCTTATAACTGCTTTCAAGGCTTCTTAGTCTTGCAATGGTCATAAATGCAGTGCAGAAGCCTGATAACACTCTTGTTTTCGATTCGATAGTACACCTTGGTTCCATTCCGGCGACAGCTCAGGACACCTTTGTCCTTCATCATATTTAGCTGCTGACTCGTGATGGCCTGTTTGACGCCCAGAGCCGTTACTATATCGCCGACGCACATCTCCTTTGTCTCCAGCAGCTCTATGATCTCCAGCCGAGCCGGATGGGCTAAAGTCTTTAACACCTCAGCTACATGTTCTGCTACCTTCTTATCCATTTTGAAATCTCACAAAAACTTGTGTTATATTATTATATAGTGATAATTCGATATATCTTGCTGATTGTTCGCAAAAAAATAAAAGAATTTTTCGCAAAATAACAAGTTGAGATAATCCGGGATGTCCGGAGGCGTTCTATGTCTTTTGAATTTATAGACTTAAATAAATCTTTCTCAAAGATGGTGACTTAAAGATCCGCTGCTATTTTGATCGATCATCCCCGGGGGGCAAGCAAGGACTTATAATATTAATCCTTTCGTAAATAAAATTAGGTAATTTCGATTTTTTTATGCTTGACAATTTAGAAGGGCAGCAGTTAAATTGGGCGGCAAAGGTAAGCTGGCGGAAGCTTATGACAAAAGGATTTGTTCAAAGAAAAGGAATGGATAAAATGAAGGACTTATTTACCACCGGTGAAGCTGCGGACATCTGCAGAATAAGCCAGCAGACTATAATCCGTTGCTTCGATGCCGGTCGGCTGGAGGGATTTCGTGTTCCCGGCTCAAGATTCCGGAGGATTCCGCGCCAGAGTCTTGTCAAGTTCATGAAGGAAAACAAAATCCCGCTCGATGCCATCGAGTCCGGCAAGAGGAAAGTACTTATCGTTGACGACGATGCCGAAATCATCGAGCTTATAGTCGATGTTCTCATTCGGGACGGCAGGTTCGAGACAAAAACCGCATCGAGCGGTTACGAGGCGGGGATGGCGACCCAGCAGTTTCGGCCCGAATTGATACTTCTCGATTATATGCTGCCGGATGTCAACGGCAACGTTGTCTGCCAGACGATCAGAAAGAATCCGGAATTCGAGAACATCAGAATTATTATTGTAAGCGGCGTTGTGAAACAGGAAGAAATCGCTCAACTGCTTAAATCCGGCGCTCAGGATTTCATAAGAAAGCCGTTCGATGTCGCGGAACTCATGGGCAAAATCACCTCGGTACTGCAGATGAAATGATGAACTGCAACCGGTGCGGCTTGTCGAAATCTCGATCATCGATATAGAACATGGATGACTATAATGCCGGACAGATTATCTAATACAAAAATCGCGGCACAGCAGGTAGAGCTTGCTGTTGGCCGCATCGACTCGCTCTCGACACTTCCCTGCGTGGGAGCGAAGCTGTTTTCCAGGCTCCTGCAGGGCCAGCTCTCCCCTTCATCGATTATTGATATTATAGAATCGGATCCTTCGCTGGCAGCAGCAGCATTTTGTCTTGTCGGCCGGCGCGGCATGATCCGGCCCGGCGGAAGATTTTCACTCAATCAGGCACTCGTTAAGCTTTCAATAAATGAGGTTCGTGATATCGCTCTGTCAGTTAAAATTATGCCGGCCTTCGAGACGGGCGATAATGTTGCCGGCCATAGCATCCAATTGCGAAAAGGGCTTATGCTTCACAGCCTCGCCGTCGCATGTTGTGCCAAAGAAATCGCCCAGATTTCTTCGCCGCAAATAGACCCGGAGTTGGCGTACTTTGCCGGTTTGCTGCATGACATAGGAAAACTCGCACTGCAGGACGCAATGCCGAAAAGTTTCGTCCGTATTGTCGAGGAAGCTGAATCGGCACAACAATCATCCTGTCTCATCGAGCAGGAGTATCTCGGCTGTGACCATGCGATTATCGGCAAACATCTGGCTCAACGATGGCGGTTTCCGAATCAAATTGCACTCGCGATATGGCTTCATCATAGTGAAGTTGTCGCCATATCCGAGCAGATACCCGAAGCAAAAATCGCCGCGGTGATACAATTGGCCGATTCGATGTCGCGGCAGTTGAACATCGGCTCGGCCGGCAGTTTCGATACGCCCATCTTGCCGGAACCGATAGCCGAGTGTCTGGGGATAGAAACCGACCAGCTTCAGGAAATCCGCCGCAGTCTTCCGGCAGAGCTTGGTCGCAGGTCCACAGTGCTGGGCCTCGATATACCCGACAACGTAATGGAGTATTGCCGGAGCGCTCACGCCGCCGCGGCAAGGTTTGCACGAGAACAGGCGGAATCGTCCGATGAAAATCTCCGGCTGCAAAGCGCTTCGAGCCATCTCGATTTTGCGGCGGATTTTCTGCTGAGTGTCAACCAGTCCGCCGCTGTGGTCGATATAGCGGAAAACTTCGCCACCCGATGGCAAAAATTCTATCAGACGGGGATGGTCTGTTCGTACCTGGCTCCTTCAAACGGAATTGAAACTCTTGAAGCCGTAGTCGTGGAAAACCTCGGCCAATGCAATATTGTCACCCTTGATGTCCCCGCTAATACACCAGCCGTACCGAAAGAAATAGCAAACAACTTTGCGATCTTGAACGCTCGTGACCACATCGACT
Organism: Sedimentisphaerales bacterium; assembly: GCA_016936275.1. Lineage (GTDB taxonomy): Bacteria > Planctomycetota > Phycisphaerae > Sedimentisphaerales > Anaerobacaceae > JAFGPJ01. The sequence goes on along the minus strand of JAFGPJ010000190.1, from coordinate 4,153 downwards.
GGCTGTTCGAGCAACTGGATACCGAATTCGACCGGAATCGAACCAAACTTCTGCCGCTGCTTTCCAACGGCAGGGCGGTCGGTGCAATCGCATTCGAGCTTAATTATCCGGGTGACGCAAAATTGTTCGAGCAAAGATTTCGGACATCCGCCTCGATAGCGGCGATTGTTTTGGACATGGCGACGGGGCGGCAAAATCAGCAGAATTATGCCGAGCGTTTTGCGCGGCTCATTTCAAAACCGGCTCCGGCAGTTCTTTCGCCTGACGTCGAGGCGCCCGAGGAGAAAAAGCCGGCAGAGGATTCCCTGAATGCACTGGCTGAAATGGCGGCAGGGGCGGCGCACGAGCTGAATAATCCGCTGGCTGTAATATCCGGCAGGGCGCAATTGCTCGCTGAAGCACAGAGTGACAAGGAAACTAAGGAAATCTTAAAGCAGATTTATGAAAACGCCCGAGAAGCATCCGGAATTATCGAAGACCTGATGAGCTTTGCCGAACCGCGTCACCCCAGGGCCGCTCCTACAGATGTAAAAAAGATGCTTGATGAAGCGATGCAACTAACCAGCAGGAAGACGAATATCGAAAGTCTCGACGTCAATATCGACGTAGCCGACGACGTCGAGAGCGTTTTTATAGATTCAGCCCAGATTGTATCGGCAATCGCAAATGTCATTTCCAACGCCGTCGAATCTTACGGCGACAAATCCGGGCCGATAGAAATCACCGCCGATGCCGATGAATCGGGCGAGCTGGTGGAATTGGCAATCAAAGACCAGGGCTGCGGAATGAACACCGAGACGCTTAAAAAAGCGACTCAGCCGTTTTTTTCGGCAAAGCCGGCAGGGCGAAAACGGGGAATGGGACTTGCCTATGCAGCACGGTTCATACAAATTAATAAAGGCTTGCTGGATATCACAAGCGAGCCCGGCGGCGGGACCACTGTGACAATTTATCTGCCTGTTGAATAAGTTCCGGCCCTTCGATACCGGAATTATCCGGGTTTCCACGTTTAAAACAAATAAAGGAAGCCGATTATCGTCGGCGTCCTTTATTTTTTGAAGGAGGAGGTTGGGTTTCACGAACTATTACGCCCCGGTCATGAGTTTGTTCGTAATCAATCCTGATTTGAGCTAAAAATATCCCTATTTATCGGAAATTATCCTGTTTTTACGCCGAAAATTGCCGTTATGCCGGGTTAAAAGGATTTTTAGCGATACTCATCGGCCAATTCAAACATGGAGAGGATTCGCTCGAGCGCATCATAAGGTGCAGTGCCTATATCCACTGTCATCTTGTCGTCCCTGTTGGAAACGGTCCGAACATGCCCGGCGGCAAAAAGAACATTGCTGACTGCCCGTTGATGACTCGTCCGGGTCTTGACCTGGAATGCCGCCAGCGAAGGATGCGCCAGAAACTGCACGTCGGCTACAAGAGCGGCGATGGGCTGGCCTTTGCTGTTTTTGCCAAGGCTGCTCAGCTTTATATGAGTGATATCCGGCGTACCGGTCAGCAGGGCAACAGATGCATGGCGGTAATAAAAGTCACTCTGGGCCTGGGCCTGCCCGACCCTGACAAGCTGCTCTTTGGCCTCCGACGGCTGGTCGGCGCCGGGGCAGAAAAGGACGGTGGGCTGATGGGCGAGATAATCTTCAAGCAGTAATCCAAGTCCCACCGGAGCTCCGTCCTCCAGCGACAACAGGCTGGTGACATTTCCTGTCACCGTATAGAAATTCGAGCCGGTGACGGGACGGCCCGCCGGCCCGTACGGGATCGTGTCGTCGAAGTCCTCGGCATACATGTGTATCGCCACACCTATCTGACGGAGGTTTCCCGCGCAGGCCGCTCGACGAGCATGATTTTTGGCCTGGTTCAGCACCGGCAGCAATATCGATATCAACAAGCTCAGGATGGCTATCACTACCAGCAGCTCGATAAGTGAGAATCCATCTCGCTGTCTGTTTCCGGTTATTGATCTGAAGTCTAACGTGCTCATCTTAGGTTCTCAGATATTGAATACGTTAACCGTAAAACTCGGTTCGCACAAAAAAACGTTTACTCCATAAGTGGTACTACCGGACTCTGGCTGACCGTTGATCGCGCGAGTCGTACGTTGTCAAGGGCCCAGAATCCGCCCGGCAATCCGACTGAGCGCAGGGCTATACTGATGGTCATGTCCACCCAGACATCGTCGGGTTGCACCGTTGGTAGATACAGAAAGATATCGGTCGAATTTTTCTGAGACAGGCCTGTGGCGTCAATCATTCGGCTCACGATATCCACCACATCGTTACCTTCACGATAGGAAAAAACTAATTCGAGCAAATCAACAGGATCCTCAATCGACGGCGCATATCTCGATGAGACTCCTACAGCTATGGCCAGTCTATAACCGCAGCCGGCTTTATAGGTGTCGTCCAGCTCCTGTGCCAGGGCATTTCCGTACTCTGAACCCAGGAAAGCCAGTTGGCGTCCGTCGGCATTATCCTTGTGGTCCCAGCTATCCTCGGAAGTATTTGCGAATACACCGGTGTTGGCGCTTGCCAAGGGGTCATTATCACTTTCCGTCCATCCGTCAATGTAGGGTAATGCCGGAAAAGCATCGGGGTCTACTATCGGTGACTCAAATGAAGCGTTCTTAATTAGAACCGATACAGGCAGTGACTCAATAAGCCTGACATTATCCAGGTCCCAGAATCCTCCTGGCTGTCCGGCCGCGCGCAGGGCAACACCAATGTTCATGCCCGCCCATGCGTTGCTTGCCTGAACTGTCGGAAGCTCCAGTGAGAAATCCTGCAGTTGCGTATAAGACTGGCCGGTGGCATTAACTGTTTGACTTGCGATGTCTACCACATCGTTGCCATCTCGGTAGTAAAACACCAGCTCGAGCGCATCAACCGGTTCAACGGCTGAAGGTGGGAATCTGCTTGAGATACTAACGCCAACCTTCAGCGTGTATTCACAGCCTTCTTTATAAACAGCGTCCAAATCCTGCTGGAGTGCATTGCCCGTTTGTGATCCGAGGAAGACTAATTGACTACCGTCGGCATTGACTATATGGTCGAAACTGTTAGGTTCCGTATTGGCAAACACACCGGTATTAGTGCTGAACATCGTGTCGATATCAACCTCCGTCCAGCCATCCACCAGCGGCACCGCGCCGAAACCATTAAGATCTACTACCGGGGACTCAAACGAGGCATTTTCTATAGGAATCGAAACCGGCGCCGACTCGATGAGTCGGACGTTATCCAAATCCCAGAATCCACCAGGCTGACCAGCCGCGCGCAGGGCAATACCGATTGCTTTACCCGACCAGGCGTCGCCGGACTGAACCGTAGGAAGCTCAAGCGAGAAATCCTGTAATTGGGTATAAGACTGGCCCATTGCCTCAATCGTCCGATGAGCGATGTCCACTACATCGTTTGCATCGCGATAATAAAGCACAAGTTCGAGGGTATCGACCGGCTCAGCCACCGCCGGTGGGAATCTGCTGGAGACGCTTACACCAACCGTTAGGCGATAATCGCAGCCTGCTTTATATACCGCGTCAAGGTCCTGTTCGAGTGCATTGCCCTTCTGCGATCCGAGGAAGGCCAATTGTTTGCCATCGGCGTTGATTATATGATCGAAACTGTTGGGATCCGTATTGGCAAACACGCCGGTATTGGTGCTGAATATCGTGTCGATATCGACCTCCGTCCAGCCATCCACCAACGGTACCGCGCCGAAACCGTTGGGATCTACTACCGGGGACTCGAACGAGGCGTTCTCGATCGAAATCGATGCTGATAAAACCGGCGCAGCAGCCCATAAGACAAAAAATATCAGAGCAAATAAATTGATATCGTTATGCATCATCCCTTTTCTCCTCGCATAGTAGATCACTCCGAACACTCCGGATACCCTTCACCTGTATACAATTCAACCGACTCAGCTACGTCACCGAGTTGCTTATCTGAATATAGTATCAAGTATGCGTGAAAAATTCAAGGTTTCTGACTATGACAGCTTTACGGGGTAGTCGGAATAAAACTTGAAATTCAAATTTCCCAATCAATAATCGATAAATTGGTATATATTAATACCTTTTAAAAACAAAAAATCCAGATTTTTCGGTCATTCTGGGCATATACCAAAACCATGGAAATAGGCT
>JAFGPJ010000001.1 GCA_016936275.1 Sedimentisphaerales bacterium | reverse complement strand
TATGCTTTGACTAACTGGATTTCATACAGGCTTTGATACAATGGACAGGTCTTCATCAATTCATTATGCTGGCCCTGAGCCACGATTCGTCCGCCATCCATGACTACTATTACGTCTGCTGTAATAACAGTGCTGAATCTGTGGGCAATAATAAAACAGGTCCTGTCCCGCATAATTTCCTCGATGGCGCTGTGAATTTTACCTTCGCTGTCGGCATCGACCTGACTTGTCGCCTCGTCAAAAATCAGAATTGCCGGATTCTTCAGGATCGCCCTGGCGATGACAATTCTCTGAAGTTGCCCGCCACTCAGGCCGGTATTATCTTCGCCGATTATTGTATCGTAGCCCTTGGGCAGCGGGGCAACAAACTCGTGCGCAAACGAACGCCTGGCGGCGTCAATTATTTCTTCTCTGGTCGCGCCCGGCTTGCCATATGCGATATTTGCAGAGATCGTATCGTTAAACGTAATAACATTCTGCGTAACCATTCCGATCTGGCTTCGAAGATTACGAAGTTTTGCCTCTCGAATATCCTTACCATCTATCAAAATCCGACCGGAATCCGGGTCATAAAATCTCGGTATCAAGTTTGCCAGCGTCGTTTTGCCAGATCCGTTCGGCCCTACCAGCGCAATATTATGTCCTGCCGGGACAACGAGATTGATTCCTTTCAACGCGGGCTGGCTCGCACCGGGATAGGTGAACATCACATCGGCAAATTCTATACTCTTTTTCACGGGTGGCAGTTCGATAGCGTGAGCTGCTTCGTGCTCAACCGGCGAATCCATTATCGCGAAGACCCGTTCGGCAGCAGCGTTGGCCTCCTGTATCCTGTTCCAGACGTCGCTTGTTTTCCTCACCGACTCGGCGGCAACGCCCAACAGGATCAGTAATCCAAAGAATTCCTCAGGACCATCCATCTTGCCCGAAGTAATCCAGTACGCTCCGAATATCAACGCCGCCGAACCTGCCGCCATTCCGAATATTTCCATCACCGGCATAGTGGCGGCATCGACCTTGGAAATTTTCAGTTGTTGTTTTAACAGCCGACTGTTTATCGTCTTGAAGTTCTCATGCTCGTAATCTCGGCGATTATATACTTTCACTACTCTGAGCGAGGACATCACTTCCTGGAGTTTTGCCAGCATCTGCGAGCCCGCTACCAGCGATTTCCTGGTGGCTCGTTTCATTTTCCTGCCTAAAACAATTACTAATCCCAGCACAAACGGCGCTCCAAGAAGAAAGATCGCTGTAAGCTCCCAATTGAGCCACATGGCCAGAATCACCATGAAAAGGGCATTCAGTGGTTCACGCAACGCTTTTCCAAGCATGACCTTGATAGCTTTTCCCATTACGTCGCTGTCACGAACAATCCTGCTGACAGTATCACTCGGACGCTCGTTGGCGAAGAATTCGACCGGCATCTCCAGAGCGTGGGCAAAAGTGTCCTCCCTCAGCCGGTTTATGCCCACCTGGACAACTTTTTGCGTCATGTATTCCTGTGTGAATTTCGCCAGGCATCGCAGTACAGTGACCACCCCGATCAGCATGATTATGTATGTCACCGTCCTTTTCTTGTTTTCCGGCGTATTCTCTCTTGGCAGAGTGTTTATCAACTTTTCCAGAGAGTTCACGTAGAATGGTTTAGACCCGGCGTTCAATGTCAATTCAGATCGGCCCACACCTTCGCCGGACCGCCGCAACAAATGGATGGCAAGCTTGCTGTTCACAGGTGCTGTCGCCAGCGCTTCGAGCAGCTTGGCTCGAGAGACGTTTTGGCCCTCCTGTTCCGGCCTAAGCTCGTTTATACCCGTAATTACATCGAATTTCTCAAGCCCTGCTTTCTGTGCGAGACCGTTCTCCTTGAGGCTGGTAACCACAAGAGCATCAGCCGCTTCCACCTCGCCGAGACCGTCGGATGAGGCAAAGCTGATACCGTAACGACCTGAACAAATTTTTCGCTCCACCCAGCCGTGTATCCCTTCGTCGCCCATCATGACTTTCAACAGCGGGATGACCGTCATGAAACTCAGAGACAAAAGAGACGAGAGGATTAACGCGCTGAGCACGACCACAATAATTCGCGGCCATTGGGGCCAGACGTATTCGAATATTCGCCAAAAAGCCTTCATCCAATAATTATCTCCATAATATGAAGCTCATATATTTCTACTGCCGTATCGTCAAAAGCTCCGAATCCACGCCTCATACAATCCCAGTAATTCATTACAATCCGGGCACACTAACAAAGTTCATTTTGCCGGTCAAGCTTAAAGGTATTGACTCTAAATGCAATTTTTGTTAGTTTACCTCCTTTTTGGGAGTAAATAAATGAAAATAGAATATCTGATTTTGGGCGAGTATCAGACCAATTGCTATGTTTTGCGCAATGATGATTCGGCAAAAGACTGCCTGATAATCGATCCCGGCCTCGAAGCCGGCGAACTGGTCGAGTTCCTCGATGAGCAAAAATTAAATCCAGTTGCCGTGGTCCTGACTCACGGCCACATCGACCATATCGCAGGTGTAGCAGCGTTACGAGAGTGTTTTCCCGAAATCAAGGTTTACATTCACAATCTCGATGCCGAAATGCTCACCGAACCAGGTATAAATTTATCCGCCATGACCGGCATGGCTTTCGTCACCGGGCCGGAAGATGTGTCCTTGAAAGAGCGGGATGTAATCGACCCGGCAGGCGTGAAATTACTCGTACTCCACACCCCCGGCCACACGCCGGGCGGCATCAGTTTGTACTCGAAAGAAGCCGGCGCAGTCTTTGTCGGCGACACACTTTTCGCCGACTCGATCGGCCGGACCGACTTTCCAGGCGGCAGTATGTCACAACTACTCAATAGCGTCAGAGTAAAACTCTTCACCCTGCCCGAAGAAACACAGGTCTATCCCGGCCATGGCCCGGCAACAACAATCGCCGCTGAAAAAGCACACAATCCGTTCTTTTAACAAAAAGTAGGGTGGGGCTTGCCTCACCTTTTGAATATAAAGGAGGCTATTCAATGTCATATAAAAATATATCCATTGTATTCGGCGTTACTTTACTAATCACCTCATTTAATATTACATGGTCAAAATCTCTCAGAGTCAGCGAGAACAGACGATTTCTCCAATACGATGACGGCAGCCCTTTCTTCTATCTCGGCGACACCGCATGGGAGCTGTTTCATCGATTGAACCGCGAGCAGGCAGATGCTTACCTTACAAATCGCGCCAAAAAAGGTTTTACCGTCATTCAAGCGGTGGTGCTCGCACAATTAAATGGCCTCGATGAACCAAGTCCTCACGGTGCTCTGCCTCTAACAAATAAAGATCCCCAAAAACCGAACGAAGCATATTTCCGACACGTGGACTACATTGTCCGGCAGGCAAACATATTGGGGCTTGTCATTGGTATGCTTCCCACCTGGGGAAAATACTGGAGCACCAATAATCCCAATCAGGTAATTTTCACAGAAGAAAATGCCCGTACCTACGGCGAATTTCTCGGCGAGCGTTATAAAAACGACTCGATTATCTGGATTTTAGGCGGTGACCACAATATTCACACCAAGGGCGAGCGCGAAATCATCGAAGCAATGGCTTCCGGCCTACGGGCCGGCGACGGCGGAAAACATCTTATCACCTTTCATCCGCGAGGTCCGGGTCTGTCGTCCGATTATTTCCACGATGCCGAATGGCTCGATTTTAACATGTATCAGTCATCCCACGGCGCCCACGACCACGACAACGGCCTATTCGCCGAACACGACTATGCCCTGAAACCTCCCAAACCAACCCTCGACGGCGAGCCGCGTTACGAAACGATCCCGGCGGGCTTTTATTTTACCGGCACTAATCCTCAGGATCGCTTTGACGACTACGATTGCCGGCAGGCCGCCTACTGGTCATTGCTGGCCGGGGCGTGCGGCCACACTTACGGAAATAACAACATCTGGCAAATGTGGTCACCAGGCCGAACACCGATTATATCGGCGGCAATTCCCTGGGATGAAGCATTGGACCATCCGGGGGCTTTTCAAATGGGACTGGTTCGCAAATTATTCGAATCCCGGCCGTATCAAAAGCTGGTTCCTAACCAATCGATGATTAAAGTCGGCCCGTCAACGGGAGGTGCAAAAATCCGGGCGGCCGTAGCGTATGACGGCTCGTTCGCTTTCATTTATTCGCCGCGGGGGCAGCAATTTACAATCGATAAAAGCGTAATCAAAGGCAAACGTGTAAGCGAGATATGGTTCGATCCTCGTTACGGCATCTCATATAAAATTCATACTGGAGACACAAAAGGGTACCAAACCTATACTCCGCCAACAAATGGCCGGGACAACGACTGGATTCTCATTATTGAAAATGCGGAAATGAACTTTCAATAGCCGAAATTCAATCTTTGCCCATGATCTATTTCTTGATTTTGTACATTCGCCAATACGGCTTTAGTATCAGAATGCTGCTTCGGCAGCGTGAAGAAGAATGCGCTTCTCTTGCCGACTTCGGATTCCACCCAGATCCTGCCATTGTTCAGTTCAACAAGTTTCTTCACAATCGAAAGCCCTATACCGGTGCTCTCAACTCCATCGCGGGGCGAAATCGTCTTGAATATCTTGAAAATTCTTTCAAAGTGTCTCTCCTGAATTCCGGGGCCGTTATCGACAACGCTGAATTTCCAAAAATAATTCTCCTCGGTGCAGCCAACCTTGATTTGTCCCTGAGGCTTGTCTATATATTTGACGGCGTTGCTTAGCAGGTTCTGAAAAATCTGTATAATGTGTGTTTCTTCGCACATCAGGGTAGGCAATACATTTTCAACGGTTATTTCAATATTTTCCGGCGGTGCAATTCTGTAAATGACCTCCGATAGAATTATGTTCAAATCGATTTGTTGCTTCCTTTGATCGCTTTGTCCGAGACTGGAATATAGCTGGATTCTATCGATTAGAGTGCTCATTTGTTTTGCTCTTGCATTGATCAGCCTGACTTGTTCTTTGCCAACTTCGTCAAACTTGTCAGCATAATCCATTACTAACCAATCAGCCAGGGTCCCGATTCCCCGTAATGGTGTTTTTAAGTCGTGAGCTGCTATGTAGGCAAATTCCTCAAGCTGCCTGTTCACCCGGCTCAGCTCTCGCACGCTTGAATCCAAATCCATGTTGAGCTTTTCCAGGTTCTTTTGGGCCTCTTTGCGCTCCGTGATATCCACACACGCCCCAATCCACTTGCACGGATGTCCCTCACTATCCAATACCGGAAGGCCACGTTCCGCCCAGTAACGCCAGGTGCCGTCTTTTCGCTGAATACGATACTCCTCCTGAATGCCGTCGGCTGACTCTCGAAACCATTTCATATAATCTGCAATTCCAGCCTGGTCATCGGAATGAATACGATCCGCCCACGCTCCCATGGTCCTTGGAAACTCGTTCGAATCAAAACCAAGCGCCCCATCGATGTCTCCGAACCAGTACAGGCAGTTGGTCGCTATATCCCACTCATAGATTAAATCACTCGTGGCCTCGGCAATGAGTCGAAACCGTTGCTCACTTTTACGCAATTCTTCGGCCTTTTCCTGCAGCTCTTTTTGCGCAGTGACATCGTAAAGAACACCCTGAGTTCCACAAATCCGGCCTTTGATGTTCTTATTCGGGGTTGAAAACAAAGTAACATACAGCCTTCTTCCCTTGTAAGTTTTAAGAACCAGCTCTTTGACTCCCACGCCTGCTGTGTTCAACTGGTCTATAAGCTGATCCCGCTCTAAAGGATTTTCCCAAAACCGTTCGGGCAAAAACGGCTTGTTTATAAGTTCATCAGCTTCGGGCACCTCCAGTAATTTTATGAACGCAGGATTCATGTAAGTTGTATTAAGACCCAAATCAATGGTAAAAATACAGTTGCTGGACTCTCGAAGAAGCTTGAGGTAGTTTTGTTCCTCTTCCTGCAGCGAGGCTTTGATTGCTTTGAGGATATCAGTCTGAGTTACGACTCCACGCAGCGTTCCATCATCCACGACAACAAGCCGACGAATTTTTGTCTTTTCCAGTAATCTTCGTGCGCTTAGAACCGAGAAATCGGATGGTACGGTAATGACCGGAGAAGACATTACATCCTTCATGCGGGTCTGGGTGGGATCTCGCTTGACCGCGACAATTCTTTTGAGAAGGTCACGTTCCGTGAAGATTCCTACAACCGCATCGTTATCCATAGCGACCAGACAGGATATATCTTTAGAAGCCATAAGTTCTGCTGCTTCTTTGACCATATCCGAACTGGCTATAATCGCTACATCACCCGTCATTATCTCCGACACTTCTTTTGTCAGAGTGTATGACGCCAGAACTCGAACCATATCACTTTGAGTAACGATGCCGACCGGCCGCTGCTGCTCTGTAATCACAAGCCTCCTGATGTTCTCGGCCTCCATAATCTGGCCGGCTTCCATGACGGAAAGATTACGGTCAACGCTTCGGACTGGAGACGACATGATCTGTTCTATTTTCATCATGTGGTAATTATGTCCGTCAGCTACGACCTTTTTCAGCATGTCTGTTTCTGTAACAATTCCTGATAAATGCCCATTATCTGAAACGATAACACAGGATATGCCGTTACTCGACATGACTTCAGCAGCCGAAACCACGGTGCTTCCCGGGCTAACGGTAGCAACATCTCTGCTCATTATATCCCCTACCTCCAGCCAGGCCCGGGGAGTAGCTGTCAGAGTACAAGAACGATTACTTTTTATGTGGCTTTCGATCAATTCACTGGGTAGCGGTCCGATCCTTTGTTCTGCCATTGCGATTTCCTTTGTTTTGGAAGCCTATCATTTGTTTTATCCACGAAGTCCAAAAGAGCAATACGTCAGATTTAATTCAAATTACCCGAGATAATTCAGGTGTTGCCGCTTCACCATACCTGAAATTATCGAATACTCTCCCCCAAGTTTCAAATCTACCCCACTTTTCTTATTCTCGCTTTATATCGGCCATTTTTTTAAGGAATTTTATCTAATACGCTAATTCCTACCTAAAAATATATGTATTACTACGTATATTTCATGAGAAAATGCTTGACATGAGCCTCCCTATACAACCATAACGGCCATAAAATTGGTGATTTATTGTTCAGTCGACATAACAATAATAAAGCGAAAGGAAAGGGAAAAACGTTCGGGACTCTTTATGAAGAACTCATACAAAGGAATGTTCGAGTTTTAGTCCGATACACATTACAGCATTTCATTCAAAATTCATACAGGGGATACAAGAAGCTTTCAAACCTGCACCCCACCGACAAGCAGCAGAGAAAACGACTGGATTCTAATTCTCGAAAACGCAGAAATGAACTTTCCGCTACTTTAATCGCAGAATTTAAAGATACCGGCCTGACCACCTCTAAATTCAATTTATTGAATGAAGAAAAATTTATCGACTTTTTCGTTCTATTCTTTTATGAACTTTGTCCCATGATTGTGTTATGAGAAAGCTCTCTTCAACGTTGTCAATCATCGTCGCAAATTTATTTATCGGTATCGAAAAAGTCAAAACATCTGCTGACACATACGGTCGTGCGGAAACGTCGAACATGCCCAGCACCGCTTTGGGATGGTCAGATTCTTTTTCGAGATAAGGATGTTGAACGATAGAACCACAGCCGGCTGAAAATGGACAAATAACACCGACCGGATCACTTACATCGAAGTTCGCCAGAGTAAAAAGGCCGGAAAGCACATCCGGCGGTGCGAAAAAGATAACCACATCAGGTTCATCCGATTCCTGCAGCTTGTCCCATCTCTTAAAGACAATGAACTTTCCCGGTGCCTCGAACTTTGGGGCTTTTTCAATAAAATCTTTTACGAGCTCGGGAGTTTTTTTGTATCGTTCCCCTTCGAGCTTGCCCGGTATCCCGCATGAAAGAAAATATTCGAAATTCTTCATAAGCTCCTGCGAATATCCGAGGTATCTTTTTCCACCAAAACAGCTAAAAGAATCAGTATTGAAACAGATAGACCTTCCTTTGAAAACTTTCGCCAAATCCGCCATGATACAGCGGTGATTGGAAGAGGACTGGATTAATTCCTCACCGGCGGGCTTATCGGTGTAATAAAAAACGATAGGCAAATCCGCCCCATCAAAATACTTGTTCCAGAGCCGTATGAATTTCTCTTTCAAGGCTATGTCCATCTCTCGCATCCTTTCTTAGCACTCTTTGAAACATTACCGCACTATTCTAACAATCGCCTTGCGAAGCTCAACTGAAAATATTAGCCAAGCCGATGCCCTACAAGTCATGTCTCCACTCATGTAAATCCGCGTATATAAACATATTATTGAATTTATTCTATGTGTCCTCCGTGCCTCTGTGGCCTTTTCCATTTAATATTTATGATTTACTATTTACGATTATTTCTTTTTATCTGCGTAATCTGCAATGCTAACTCGTAAGAGCTTGAAAATTTTTCCAGATAATCATCAGGCCACCTTGCTAAGTTGTTTGG
>JAFGPJ010000189.1 GCA_016936275.1 Sedimentisphaerales bacterium | reverse complement strand
AAATCGATGAGTCTTTCGGTTATAAGTCCCGTCCATTCATGCGGATTGTTGAACAGCTCGCCCATAGCAATCGGTACGCTGGTTTGCTGCCGGAGCAGTTTGAAATATCCGTTGTCTTCAGGTGCGAACGGATCTTCTATAAAAAATGGGTGATATTGCTCCAACTGCTTTATCAGATTAATGGCCTGGATCGGCGGTATCCGTTCGTGAATATCATGCAGTAATTCGATTTCATCGCCGCAAGTGCTTCTGATGTGTTCGAACATCTTAATTGTCGCCCTGACGTAAGGCCCGGTCTCCATAAGCGAATCCGAGGGCAGGCCGAATCCAGCATCCTTAAAAGCAGGCGTCTTTGACAGGTGCGGCGAGCCGTAGCCGCCCAGTTGTATCCTTATGTGCCGAAAGCCTTCCTCCATCGCCCTGCGGACACTTTTCTCAGTCTGTTCAAAATCCCTGCCGCCACAATGTGTATAACAATCGACCGCGAAGCGACACTTGCCGCCTAACAACTGATAAACCGGCATGTTCGCACGCTTTCCTTTTATGTCCCAAAGGGCCTGGTCCAGACCGCTCAGAGCGTTATTCAGGACAGGGCCATTGCGCCAATAGGAGCTTGTATAAGCATTCTGCCACATGTCCTCTATATTGTCGACGTCCCTGCCCTTAGCGAACGGATTGAGATAATTATCGACGGCGGATACTACTGGCAAAGGTCGCTGATTGAAAGTCGCACACCCGAGACCATACAATCCCGGCTCGCTCGTTTCGACTTTTACCACACAAAGGCGTATGCGTGCCGGAGCAGTCAGGATAGCCTTGACATTCGTGATTTTCAAAGAAGGCAGTCCCTTGATCGCCTTTGCATATTCGTTCGCGATTGCCTCATTGCTTTTCGATATAATTCCCAGAGTGCCAGCCGCTATTCCGAGTCCCAATCCCTTAATCAGATTACGTCGATCCATTTTTATCTCCTTCAATTTTGCTTACACGACCTCAAAACAATTGAATTTGTAAGTCCTACACTTGCATCTGAGTGGCAGCCTCAAAGCCGAAGGCTTTGGGGATGGGGGCAAGGTAAGGGAAGCCCATTTCGCGAAAAGATTGCGAAATAGGAACACAAGCCACCCCCAAGCTTCGCTTGAGGCTGCCACCCTTTTCAGGTGACCTACAATTATGACAGAGTACGAGCATCCTTATATTTGTTGCCCATCGCCGAAACATCATATAACATACTTAAGCATGAAGCAAGAAAAGAGCTTATCGGCTGATTATATATTAAAGACTTTGATTCTCGGCAGCCTTTTGGCTTTTGCCCTGACAATAAATCTTCAAGCCGGGCAAAAACCGGAACCGGAGAAATCCTCCGAGCAGCCGTATGCCTATCTTTTTCCAGCCAAATTCAAAAGGTTAACCCAGCATTTACAGCGGGAAGATATCGAAGTATGTGAGCTTCGTGAAGATATCGAGCTGGACGTCGAAGTGTATCGTATAGACAGAATCGTGCGTGATAAAAAGCAGGAAAGGCAGCAGCGATCATTCAGATTAAAGACCGAGCACAGGTCGGAAACGAAGCGGTTTAAGGCCGGCACGATTTTAGTAAAAACAGATCAAGAAAAAAGTGACAACTTAAAAAAGCTGCTGGATCCGGCCACGAAAAAGAAAGCTATCTTGCGAAGGTTTCTTCGTCGGCCAAAGGTCGGGGATGATTATCCAATAGTCATACTGAAATCTTATGTGCCAATCACGCACGGCGAAGTTTGCCCTCTAAAAGAAAAGCGTCAATTCAATAAACCTATCACATTTGAAACCATCTACGACCCGAATGATAAGGTAGATTTCGGCGGATCGCCCGTTTCCGGCCTGACCTGGCTCAAGGACGGCGAGCATTATCTCCAGGTCCGTGACGGTCGTTATTACAAAGTGCACGCCGAGAGCGGGCGTTCGGTTTTATTTTTCGATCCGAACGAGCTGGCCAAAGGTTTGAGCAGCCTGCCCACCATTGATGAAAAGACCGCCGAATCCATTTCAAAACGAACCCGCCTAACGATGAATCCAGATCGAACCGCGGTCCTCATCGACCATGAAAACGACCTTTACTACTGCACGCTGGATGGAAAAACGGCGGTGCGATTAACAAGCAGCCCTGAGGAAGAAGAGCTTAGCAGTTTCGACCCGAACGGAAATTTCGTCGCATTTGTCAGGAACAAGAACCTGTATGTGGTTGATATTGCGACTCAAAACGAACGTGCTCTGACTACCGACGGGAGTGGATTGATCTCGAACGGCCGGGCCGACTGGGTTTATTACGAAGAGATATTCGGCCGGAACTGGAAGGCGTACTGGTGGAGCCCGGATTCCTCGGCCATCGCGTTTATGCAGTTCGACGATGGGCCGGTCCATGAGTTCACCGTCGTCAACAATACCGGCAAAAAACAGAAGGTGGAAGAGACGCCGTATCCGCGAGCGGGCGAGCCAAATCCTAAGGTAAGGATTGGTGTCGTAACTACCGCCGGAGGGCCTGTACGATGGATCGAGATGGACAATTATCTCGAAGGTACATACCTGATTACGGCAGCCGGGTGGACGCCGGGCAGCAAAAAGATTTATTTCTTTGTCCAGGACCGGGCACAAACCTGGCTTGATTTCAATACGGCCCCGAAACACGGCGGAGAACTCACTTGTCTTTTCCGTGAAAAAACGGACGCCTGGGTCGATGTGCCGGACAGCCCGAAGTTCCTGGCCGACGGTTCATTTCTGTTTTTCAGCGAAAGGAGCGGCTGGAAGCACCTTTATCTATATGACAAGGATGGAGAGCTAAAGCACGCCGTGACAAAAGGCAACTGGGAAGCCAGAAGGCTCGAACACGTCGATGAGAAAAACGGCATGATTTACGTCACCGGGACATACGATTCGCACATAGCTGAAAATCTTTATTCCGTAAAACTCGACAGCGGAAAAATCAAACGCCTTACAACAGCACCGGCTTCTCATCGCATTGATATTAGTCCGAACGGCAAATATTTCATCGATACCTGGAGCAACGATTCGACCCCGACAAAAGTCACTCTGTACGGCATTGACAGTGAAAAAATACGGACGCTGGATACAAATCCCGTTTATGAACGGCAGGAATATCAGTTCGGCACATACGAGCAATTTCAAATCGAGATGCAGGACGGTTTCCTGCTGGAAGCAAGCTTAATTAAACCGCCGGACTTTAAGCTCAATAAAAAATATCCCGTCTGGTTTATGACATACGGCGGACCGGGTTCACCGACGATTCGCAATTCATGGATCGGAGGACGGGCCAGAGACCACATGCTGGCGCAGATGGGGATGCTCGTCTTCCGGTGCGATCCGCGCAGCGCAAGCGGCAAAGGCGCTTGTTCGGCATGGACCGCGTATAAGCAGCTCGGCGTGCAGGAGCTAAAAGACATCGAAGAAGCAATCGAATGGCTCAGGGACCAGCCTTACGTTGATGACGAGAGGATAGGAATGAGCGGGCACAGCTACGGCGGATTTATGACGGCGTACGCCCTGACGCACAGCAAACTTTTCGCCGGCGGCATTGCCGGGGCGCCAGTCACCGACTGGCATTTGTACGACACAATCTACACTGAGCGGTATATGGACACGCCGCAGAATAACCCGGAAGGATACGAAAAAACTTCCGTAGTCAAAGCGGCAAAAAACCTTCACGGCAAGCTTCTGATTATCCACGGAGCGACCGACGACAACGTGCATATCGAAAATACATACAAGTTTGTAAATGCGCTGCAAAATGCCGACAAGAAATTCGAACTGATGATTTATCCGAAATCACGGCACGGCATAGGCGGCACCCACTATGACCGTCTTGTAGCGGACTTT
>JAFGPJ010000188.1 GCA_016936275.1 Sedimentisphaerales bacterium | reverse complement strand
GTCATTGTTTGGATATTTCAAAGATAACTGTGCCGCCGTTAGTGCAATCGAACGGATCCGGGCATTGGATATAGGCCTTGGTTTTATCTTCTTTGCCGTCTAATCCCCATTGGGCAGGCTCGGAAACACGCAGGGCGTTATAATAAGGCATTAAAGCCGCCAGGGCGTGCATGCAAACGGGAATGTCGCTTACAAGCTGATAACCGGCTTTGAGGTTGAACGAATCGCCAACTTTATATGTAGGGCAGTGACCCCTTATTTCTTTTATGGTTACTACAGTTTCCATGTCATTTTATCTCCATTACGAAAGTCTGTTTGGCACCACTATACCGTTTTGCGGCTATTATCGCAAGATTATCCTGCCGGACATGAATATTGACGTTATAGGACTAAAAAATCTGCTTGACTATGATCGTTCAATGCTGAAATTCTTGCTGTCAGTCATAAGAAAATCCGCGTGAGATTTATTGATTTGGGCATGGAAAAATGGTACAATTCTACAATAACGCTTGGCAGTATTTTAATATTGCACCAGGAAAAGGGTCATTCGTTTGTTTGACGGCGTTTCTCTAATTCTCTTTTTAATAAGGACTTACAATATAACAGGCTATTTCGCTGAAAAATTTTCAAAATCTAAATCCCAAAAAGCAGAATTCAGCGAACCGCTGCCGCAAAGTGACAACTATATCCAAGTATCGAGCAAAAAATCGAAAACATTGATTAATTGGTATAAATATGGAAAAAACGTTACATTTATCTTCTTTGGTGGCACTATGTTATAGTGTTTTTTTGTGCGATAGTGATAAAAGGGGCCCATGATGGATCAGCAGTTGTACCAGATCGAACTGATCAAAAGGGCTCAGCTCGGCGATAGGCAGTGTCTGGGTCAGTTGGCTCAGCAGGCGAGAGAACGCCTGTATACGTATGTTTACCGTCTGACTCAACAGGATGACCTCGCCCAGGAAATTGTACAGGAGAGCTTGTTGGAGATGTGTAAAGTGATAGGCAAGTTAAAACAAGCAGACCGGTTCTGGCCCTGGCTTTATGGTATAGCCATGAACAAGCTACGGCGTTATTACAGAACCGAGCAGGCACAAAGAAGGGTGGCGGTTTCCAGTATGAAACGCAAAAGCGAATTGAAAGAACGGCAGGATGGGCTGGAGAATCTCGTCAGCGAAGAGTTAAAACATATCGTTTCAGAAGCAATGAAAAAGCTCAGGACACGGCATAAAGCTGTGCTTGTTATGCGTTGCTATGACGAGATGCCTTACTCGGACATTGCCGAATCGATGGGATGCAGCGAATTTAGCACTCGCATGTTATTTTTACGTGCGAAAAAGGCCCTGCAGCGTGAGCTTTCACGTAACGGCTTGGGCAAGGGATCCCTGCTGACAGCCCTGGTGCTGTTCGGCAAAATAACAGCTCCCAGTGAGGCAGCGGCGGCAGAAATTTCAGTCACAGCCGCCGCAACAAAGGTTGGTTTAGCAGCAGGAATCGCCGGAGCAGTAACTTCAAAAACGGCAATCGTTTCACTAACCGCGGCAGGCGCATTGACCGCCGGAACAGTGGTTATGAAATCAGGCATCTGGAATCAAGGTGCGGAAAATCCCAATCTATTACTGACCACCACACAAAATATCGACCAATTGGGCGAGAGTGATAATTCAAACAGGAAGTTCTGGTATTCTTTCCCGGACGGTTCGGCAGGCCCCATGATACTGAGGGCAGATTCGGGCAAACTCGGCGACAAATCTTATTGGCAGGTATTACAAGACGAGAAAGCCAATTACTACTACAGCAATAACCGTCTCAACATTAATAACTACCGCACGTGGAACCGCGACCTCAGCGTGCAAAAGCTCCCAACGGACGATCCTAAAATGATCGATTTTATCTGCCAGGTAGAGGGAAGCAAAAATACCTTCGAGCATGTGACGGCCGGAGGAAAGAACCTGCTGGTAATTGCCGAACAGGACCAAAGGAACGAAAATAATCAGCCATGGGCAATTCGTCACTATAATGCCCTTGAAGAAGATTACTTCCAGTCCGACTGGCCCGCCACTGCAAAAACCATTGACAATCGTGACCAGATGCATAAACGCGGCTGGACATACTTCAGGGTTGAAGGCCGGATAAACGGACAGAACGTATTTGGCACCGGAAGGATACCATTTGTAGATCTCTACAGCAAACAGTACGGCCCCTGGCTAAAATTACAGGTCGGATCTCTGAGGATAGTTGATAATTATAATGAAGCTTATATAAGCCGGCCATCTTCCGCCGAGACCATAAAATACAGGGGCGGCAGCTTCTTCAAGGGACTCTGCAGGCCCTGGATGGGATTGCATACAATCGATACGGTTCGCCGGGACGCAGCCGAACAGCGTATCTGGTTCGAAACTGGCTATATGCCGGACAGCCAGCTCGCTCAGGTGGAGCTTACCTGTGAAAACACAAAAATTGTATATAAAATCGACATGGAAAAAGACGTCGTTGACGAAATCGCCTTCACTACAGACCAGGGCGAAGTGGGGAATCTGAAGTTTTCGTACCTGGAGTCTGTTGATGGATTAGATCAGGAATTTTTACCTTCGGGCAAACCAAGGAATCCAACGACTTCCGGAAGCAGCCCGGGTATCTTGTGGCTTGCTCACTTAATGGAGAGTTCACTTAAATAGACCGATAGGACGTTTTCCCATGAAGCCTTCGCCGAGGATCAGGATTAGGAGTGGTAAATAACCTGAATTAAGTAATTGAGAATATATGCTGGGAACCTAAAAGGAATAGAAAAAATGAGAACGCCGGGCACAAGTTGGTTTTGTACTACTGCTGCTATTTTGATAATTGCAGCAGTCTATCTTATTCCCAGCCCGGCAAAAGCTTACGAATACTCGGACGACTTTAGCAGCGACAAAGCCGAAAGAGATAGCAACTTTCACTCAATTTTCTGGCCGCAAGGGGCCTATCCTCCACAGCAGGCGTATTTATACTTTAGTAACAATGGAGATGAACGCGAATTAGGATTCAGAGACAATAATGACGACCCGGCTTATATTTGTTATCGCTTCCCGGAAGGCTCGGAAAATCTGGCAGGTTCTGTTTTCGGAGAACTATATATTGACGTGCAGCTCCTGGAGTCATCGGGCTATTTATCATACGAACTTTCCGCTGACGGCACTAACTGGTCGGGCTCGGAAGTTTTAATGACTGGAACACAACAAGAAATTCCTTTAGAATCGGTCCGGGGCAGTTGTTACATAAAATTCTCCGGCACAGGTGTTCTTGTCGACAACCTTAAAGTAAATTTGTACACGCTATCTGCGACGATTCTTGTACCGGATGACTATGCTACGATTCAGGACGCAATCGATAACGCAAGTGACGGTGACATTATTGAAGTCGGCCGGGGCACCTACACCGGCGAAGGCAACCAGGACATCGACTTTCTTGGCTTGGCAATCACCGTTCGCAGCTCGGATGGACCCGGCTATACGACTATTGATTGTTCGGACTCCGAAGGCCACAGAGGATTTTACTTCCGCCGCAACGAAGGACCTGACTCTGTACTCCGAGGCTTCACAATAAAAGGTGCGACCATGTCGGGCTCAAATGATATCGGAGGCGGAATATTGTGCGATGTCAGCAGCCCAAGCATTGTTGATTGTGTTATCACAGAATGCGCCGCAGAACTGGGCGGAGGAATCGGCGTCAACAGAGGCTCACCAACAATTATCGATTGCATAATCGAGGATTGCCGGGCCGGGGGTTTCGAACAAGCAGGATCAGGTGGAAAAGGAGGCGGCATTGGTCTTTTTAGAAGCTCAGACGTTATGATAATGCACACCCAGATAAGAGATAATTCATGCTACGACAATAGTTTCGGAGTGGGTGTATATTGCTGGCAAAGCAGCGCTCTTTTTTCCAATTGTGACATTTCCCGCAATACGGCACAAGGGTACGTGCAGGGAGGCGGAGCTGGCTGTACCGGTTCTTCAGACATCCAATTTGTAAATTGTGTTATTTCAAACAATACCGCTGAGATCGGCGGTGGTCTGTCTGCCGGCATATCGGGGGGGAACAGCGCCGACGAGCACGTCACAATAACCAATTGCACCATTGCTCACAACAGCCTCTCAGGAGATCAGATATCTACGGGCGGAGGAATCCACTCAACCAGCAGTGACATTACAATCGTAAACAGTATTGTCTGGCATAACGATGGACTACCCATCGTACTGGTTGATCCGATATCGATTAATCCGGTTCTATACTCGTGCGTTGAGGGCGGATATCCCGGCCAGGGCAACATCGACAGCGACCCGCTCTTCGCATCATCAAGCGGAAACGATTATCACCTGAGGTCCTTCATAGGCCGTTACCAATGGAACAACTGGGTACTCGATAACACAGCCGAGAACGAATACAGCCCCTGCATTGATGCGGGCGATCCACAGGATCCCGTTGGCGCCGAACCTGTGACTAACGGTAAGTATATCAACATGGGCGCGTACGGCGGGACCGCCGAAGCCAGCAAAAGCAAATATGGATTTATACTTCACGTTAATAAATCCGGCAGCGATTCCAACTCGGGCACGAGCAGATCAGACGCATTCGCTACTATTCAATATGCAGTGCGCATGGCTTGTGACGGCGATACGATCCTTGTCTGGCCAGGAACTTATCGAGAAGATGTTGACTTAATGGGCAGGGCAATAACACTCCAGAGTGCAGACGAAGCTGCTGTGGTAAAAGCCTCGAGTGCTTATGCGTTTTCGTTTGAAATGGGCGAGAGCTCAAATTGTGTAGTTCGGAATTTTATCATCACCGGCTGCAACAGTATTGATGGAGGTGCCATTTTCCTCGATAACAGATCTACGCCCAGACTTACTAATTTAACGATAACCGACAATATATACGGTATCCATGCCGTGGGGGGGGCAAATCCTGATATCGTTAATTGTATTCTCTGGAACAATACAAATGGTGACTTGTACCATTGCAATGCAAGCTACAGTTGCATACAAGACAACGAAGCCGCCGGGGGCATTGGAAACATCAGCATGGATCCATTATTCGCCGATTCCAGCAGCGGCGACTACCATTTAAAGAGCAGATACGGCAGATATTCGCCAATCGACGGTTCATGGCCAACCGATACAATCTCAAGTCCATGTATCGATACCGGCGATCCCCGCGACGATCCCGGACGTGAGCAAAGACCTCACGGCGCCAGAATAAACATGGGTGCTTACGGCGGAACGCCGTTTGCAAGCCTGAGCCGCCAGTAAAAACAGAATCAAACAAAATAATACCGGTTAAAATAAATGGAGAGCATGCCGGCAAGGTAGCGATAGTTCACATAAGTTAAGTAAATAGCATCACTTAAGACACTTTAATCTTTACGTATTTTTTTCGTGGATGGAAAAATAAGTGGTTGACACAAGATTATAGGTCGTGTATAATCGGTATTGTAGTTTTTGTGCGCCTTTATAGCGCAAAAATTTAGTCTGAAAAGGATCGGAGGATACGAAGATCGACATCCGAAGCAGACATAAGGTGGTAGGTGGTG
>JAFGPJ010000187.1 GCA_016936275.1 Sedimentisphaerales bacterium | reverse complement strand
TTACCAACAACGAATTCTGGCTCATTCGTTATTCAGATTTAACAATGATAGTAGTAGTAATAATCTCTATTCTTCTTACGTATCTGGTTTATGCAAAATCGAGGACGTTGACATTGTTGCAGATTTGCGCCCGGCTGGCCGGCATCGAAGAACAGCTTAAGAAAATCTCTCAGGACAAACCTACTGTCTCCGAGACTTGACATGCCCTTCAGCAATTCTTAGACTCTTTCACGGCTTTCCACGAATGGATCGAGGAAGGCCGTCCACAGGAAACGATTAGGAATTGAAGGGGACAAGAAGATGAATCGACGTGACTTTCTAAAATTAACCGCAGCCAGCGCAGCAGCGTTTTCGTTACCGAATACAGCGTTTTCGGCCAGTCCGGCACAAAACCAGCCAAACGTACTCTTTATGGCTATAGACGATTTGAACGACTGGGTCGGCTGTTTGGGCGGGCATCCGGATGTTAAGACGCCGAACCTCGACCGCCTTGCAGGCCGGGGGGTGCTGTTTACTAACGCCTACTGTTCAGCTCCGGCATGTAATCCCTCGCGGGCCAGTTTGATGACGGGAATTTTACCCTCGACTTCCGGCGTGTATCACAATCCCGATCCATGGCGGCAGTCACCCGTGCTGAAAAACGCCGTGACGATTCCGCAGCACTTTATGGCGCATGGCTACAGCGCCGTCGGGGGCGGCAAGATTTACCACGGCAGCTTCCCCGATCCGCCCTCGTGGCAGGATTATTTCCCATCGCAGCAGAAGAACAAGCCGGACGACCCGTTGCCGCCTAACCGGCCGATCAACGGCATTCCGAACACGGCTCATTTCGACTGGGGGCCGGTGGATATTCCGGACGAACAGATGGGCGACAGACAGGTGGCTGCCTGGGCGATAAAAGAACTACAGAAAAAACACAACAAACCGTTTTTCATCGCTTGCGGTTTCTTCCGCCCGCACCTGCCCTGGTATGTGCCGAAAAAATACTTCGATATGTATCCACCTGATAAAATTACGCTGCCAAATGTTAATGAAAACGACCTCGACGACGTCCCGCCGATAGGCAGAAAGATGGCCAAGCCCCAGGGCGACCACGAAAAGGTCATCGAGCACAAACAATGGCGAAAGGCTGTCCAGGGCTATCTTTCCTCCATCAGCTTCGTCGATACCTGCGTCGGCATGGTCATCAATGAGCTGGATAGAAGCGACCATGCGGACAACACAATCATCATCCTCTGGAGCGACCACGGCTGGCACCTCGGCGAGAAATTACACTGGCGCAAATTCTCGCTCTGGGAAGAAGCGACGCACAATGTCCTGATGGCGGTCGTGCCCGGCGTCACAAAATCCAGCGTGCGCTGCTCCCGGCCGGTCACAATGCTGGATATCTATCCGACGCTTATCGAGTTGTGCAACCTTGCTTCAAAGGATAAGATTCAGGGCAAAAGCCTCGTGCCTTTATTGAAGAATCCAGAAGCCGAATGGGAGCGTCCGGCCCTTACGACGCACGGCCGCAACAACCATTCGTTACGTAGCGAACGCTACCGATACATCCGTTACAGCGATGGCACGGAAGAGCTTTACGACCACGATAAGGACCAGCTGGAATGGGACAATATCGCCGGCGATCCTAAATACGCCGAGGTCAAAAAGCAGCTCGCAAAATGGCTGCCTCAAACAAATGTCCCCGAGGTAACGGCAGCCAAAAACAAAAAGAAACGAAAATAAAAACAGGATAAACCATCCCCATCCCGATAACGACAATCGGGATGAGGCTGCCACCCAATAGAATTAATGGAAAACGTGTGGCAGCCTCAAGCTTGAACCACTGCGCAGCAAGGTTCAAGCTTGGGGATGGTCTCTAACGTCCCTACCGATTTAAATTCAGTCTGGCCTAAGGCACCTTAGATTCGAACTGGTAATTTCCAGAGCCTATTTCAAAGACGGCAGTTCCCTGCTTTATGTGCAGGAATCGTACTGCCTTGGCGCTAGATGCCGATCGTCCCGATTCGGTGACACTTTTGGCACTCTTGGCAGGTATGTAAACGGTCGCAGTGGTATTGGCGGGAATAATCACGTTGAGTGTAAAAGTGCCGTCTTTTAGCTGCCAGTTGCTGACGATTTTGCCGTTAACCGAATCATAGCTTGCCGAAGCTCTTGTAATGCCCCCGGGCATTGGGCGAATGATAATTTTTTTATAGCCCGGCCCGTCAGTGTCGATCCCAGCAACCGTATTGAACAGCCACCGGCCGACCGAGCCGAAGGCGTAGTGGTTGAACGAATTCATGCCGGGGTCCTGGAAGCCCTTTTCTTCGGTCCAGCCGTCCCAGCGCTCCCAGATGGTCGTCGCTCCGTTTTTGATGCTGTAGCCCCAACTGGGGAAGGTGTCGTTGAAAAGCAGACGATAAGCAACATCCAGATGTCCCGTCTCGGTCAGGGTCGGCAGCAGATAACTCAGGCCTACGAATCCCGTCGAAAGGTGCCAGTTCTTTGCCTCAATCCTTTCGACGAGGTGTTCGGCCGCTCTTTCGCGTTTGTCAGCGGGCAGCAAATCGAAATGCAGACCCAGCAGATAACATGTCTGCGTATCGCCCTTGATTCGGGCATCTCCGGAGACGTAGGCCTCATTGAAGGCAGCCTTGATTTGCTCGAAGAGTTGTTCGTATTCTTTCGCCTCGTCGTTTCTGCCGATGGCGGCGGCCATTTTCGCCAGCAGCCTGGTGCTGTAAGCAAAATAAGCCGTGCCGATTACGTCCTTGGGTGTGCTGGACGCGATTGAGACCCAGTCGCCGTACCCTTTGTCCGGGCGCAGCAGGCCCGTGCTATTTGTTTTTAAGTAAGATATCCATTTCTTCATCGATTCGTAATGTTTTTCGATGACACACTTATCGCCGTAAACCTCATAGATTGTCCACGGACAGATAACGCCGGCATCTCCCCATGCAGCAGTGCCATCGCCCATCGCGACCTTACGCGGCGCTACATCGGGAAACGCTCCGTCCGGGCCTTGTGCATCTTCGAGGTCAACCAGCCACTTGGTGAAAAATGCCGAAACGTCCATATTGTACGTCGCGGTACGGATGAAAATCTGGGCGTCGCCGGTCCAGCCGAGCCGCTCATCCCGCTGCGGGCAGTCGGTCGGCACCTCGATAAAGTTGCTACGCTGGCCCCAGACTATATTTTTGTAGAGTTGATTGACCATAGGATTAGAACACTCGAAAGAACCGACAAGGGGCGTATCCGATTGCACAACTATGCCGGAAATCGCATCGAGCGGTGGTTTACCCGGATAGCCGGTGATTTCCACGTAGCGAAAGCCATGAAAAGTAAAGTGCGGCTCCCAGGTTTCTTCACCACCGCCTTTGCAGATATACGCATCGGTGCAGCGTGCCGAGCGAAGATTTGTCGTGTAAATCGTACCATCGGGATTGAGCATTTCTGCGAATCGCAGCACGATTTTCGTACCGGCCGGAGCGGTTGCCTTGAGACGGACCCAGCCAGAGAAATTCTGACCCATATCAAAAACATACACATCCTTCTTCGGCTCGGCAATCATCTTAGGATCAATCTTTAAGATCCTTTTGACCGTCACGCCGGGATAGGCTTGAATTTTAGCTTCTATCCGGTCGGTCACTGCCACCGAATTCCAACCGGTATCATCGAACCAATATCTGCACCAGTCCTTGATTTCTTTGCGGCTGTCATATGTCTCACCCATCAGGAAGTCCGACTCGAAGAGCGGCCCATAAGCGGCTTTCCAGGATTCGTCTGTTGCTATCGTCTGTCTGGTACCATCGGTGTGTTCGATTTCGAGCTGTACGAACAAACGCGGCTCGCTGCCGTAATGCTCTCTCTTTTTACCGAAGCCGACATAGCCGGCATACCATCCGTCGGCAAGAATCGCCCCGATTGTATTGCCGCTTTTCGTGAGCAAATCAGTCACTTCATAAGTCTGGTAATATACTCGCCTGGTATAATCAGTCCAGCCGGGAGTGAAATAGTCCTCGCCCACACGCATGCCGTTGATGTGCAGCTCGTAGAGCCCCAAAGCAGAAGCATAAACTACGGCACGTTTGACCGGCTTGTTGACGACAAAACTTTTACGTATGTAAGGCGGAGGAGGCAAAACCAATTCTTCCTGTGAGGGCTGCCCCCAGGGACTGTCGCCCAACTGAGCAATAACTTTAGCATCGGACCATGCATCATCATCGAAATCGGGCGTTAGCCAGCCATCCTGTTCGGCATCGGAAGCTTTCCACGAACCATCAATTAAAACGACCATGTTTCCATCGGCCTCGAATTCCACTAACAGCTTGCCGGTAAGACCAGCAGGGTTGACGGCGTCGCCCACATTAGCAACGGCAACGGCCAGCGTATTTCCCCCGGCGGAAAGCTTGTCAGTAACATCAATAATATGAACCGATTGCCAGCCGCCTGGTTGTCCCGCTTCCTGGCCATTGACATAAATCGTTGCCTGGTTATCGACCAGCAGAGCGAAGCGCGCCCGCTTGATACTTTTATCAGAAGCAATCTCGAAACTTTTTCTGAAAAATCGCGTGCTGACAGGAGCGCTCTTTAGAGGGTCGCCTTCGTCAAACCATATCCATTTACTGCCTTTAATATCGATTTGATCGGAAGCCTGCTGCTCCTGATAGATCGCAGGAGGTTCAGCATCGTATCCGATCCATTTCGCCTGCCAGTCTTCGGATTCGAGCAGGCCCATTGTCCACATTGCCGGCTTGCTCCAGGCCGACACATGGCCGTCCTTGTCCCAGATGCGGACTTTCCAATAGCAGCGCATCCGCGATTTCAAAGTCTTGCCCCTGTACACAATCTGGCTGCCCTGGTCCGATTCGACTTTGCCGCTGTTCCACAAATCTCCTTTGTCCCGCTCCAACAATTCTTCGCTGGAGGCAACTAAAATATGGTAGGCGTTCTGCATGCAGGATCGCTGCTCGGACTTTAAAATCCAGCTCAGCCGGGGCTCGATTATGTCAATACCCATTGGATTTACAAGGTACTCGCAGCGCAGATTCGCAATAGCGGCGCCTGCTGTTTGAGCTTTGCCGCTTTTGCGCATTACTCCTTCTTCTGTGCATCCCAGGCCCGACAATGACAAAAAGACAATCCCTATCACTGATATTAATCTGGTCCTGCTCATATTATCTCCTTTCCTTAATACGCATTCCCGCTATGCTTCAACGCTGTGCTTTTTCGCTGTTTCACAGACTTCCAGACTTCACTGTACAACAGAATGATTTGTCCGGTCAATTACTTCCATTCGAGCCGCCGTAGATAAACCGCATTCGTCCGACGTTCGGCACAATGCCGACCGGGAATTCCGCGAACGGCTTGAAACCGCTGGGCCAATAAACAAACAATGCCTTGCCTACAAGGTAGTCACGCGGAACTGTTCCCTCTCGGTATTCGTGTAATCCCTTGTTAGCCACGCCGGGTCTATCCCATAACCTCCCATCCTCACTGTTGGGACTGTTGTCACCCAGCACAAAAAACTGATCTTCCTCGAGTACGAAGGGATTGTCTTTTGTGGCTCTGCTGGAATACCTCGGAGGTTCGGTGTAATGAATGTCCCTGAAAATTGCTATATGGGAGAGTGTTAGTTCACCTGAGCCGAAGATTTCCACCCTGGGCTCAATATCTTCTTTTATCGGCCCGGCATCCTCCGTATCCAGCCCCAAATCATAAGTTAACTTTTTGCCGCCGTATTGAAAAATCAACTGGTGGTCCACGTTGGCGAATTTGACCGGGGCCGATTCGGTCACCGGCACAGGCCCCAACCGAACCAGGTCGCTGGTTTGACCGCCTTTATCGGTTTTTGCAATGACCATTTCACCAGCTAAATCAATCCATGCTTTGTAGGTAGTCTCATATTTGCTCAGAGCGATACCTATACTGCCCTGGGCGTCGGCGGCCTTATAGTTGAAACGCACCATCAAATCACTGCAGATCGGCAGAATGCTGTATCCGTCAACATCGTCGTACGCATAGGTAGCCTTGAAATCGTTGCCGATAGAAGTGTCGTAAGTCATCGTGCTAATCTGGCCGATTGGGCTGTACAAACGAAAGATGGTTGGATTTCTGCTGTCTGTCGTGATCCATTTAGAATCCCCGACGTTCCTGAACGGCTGGGCCCATTTGTGGCCGTTAAAAGAATCATCGCGAGGCCGAACGGGCTGGTAATCGTTATCATAGACCGGCATCCAAAGCTCTTCCTGGACTTTGGCGGGTTTTCGGGCGATCTTACCATCAATGTAGATGTCCCCGTCGATGATCTGCACCTTCTCGCCCGGCAGGCCAATCAATCTTTTTATATAATTGATCATGGGCTCCGGCGGATTTTTGAATACGATGACATCCCATCTTTTCGGCTCAACGAACTGATAGATACATTTCAGAACGAGTATGCGGTCGCCATTGGCTACCGGCATTGCCTCATTTGTAAAAATGGTACGGTTGCACCTTGGGCAGCGGGAAGAAGGCACCCCTGCCCGGCTGTCCGGGCCTGCTGATTCGTACCGACACGAGCGACATAACAGTTTCGACGGGTAGCGGCCGCAGTTCGGGCAGCGTGTAATGGCCAAAGGGGCTCTGCCGGTCGGAACAGTATCCTCGGGCAATTTATAATTGCCGGGCACAAAACCGTGTTCGTATTCATATCCACATTGCCGGCATCGTAAACGAAAATGTGCCCCTTTTAGGGTGTCGGCCATACTACCGGTCGGAATGCGAAATGCCTCCATGACAAACGCCCGGAAGACGAAAGCCAATATGAAAGCGGTTATCAGCCATTCAAAAGTGTTTGCAACTTCAGCAGCCCTGTCTTTGCTTTTATGAGTTTTCTTTTCTAAACTGCCTGTACCGCTCTTTTCTTGAGACATATATGCCAATCCTGCTCTAAGGTCAACGCCGTATTCTTATATAAAAGTAAGAGTAAATGTATAAAAACTAAAAAGGTTAATTATGCCGGCAAATCGACCGCCGGTCAATAAACTATTTTGCTTTGAAGGTATTTTTGGGGGAGATTTTGTTAATCATAAGCTTATATATAATCGTTTCAAAGTGAAGATTTCCCGCCTAAACCGCTTCTTTTTATAAAATTGTTGCCGAAAATCTTTGTGTATCTGCCCCTTTATTTTTTGAAATAGCGCAACTATTCCCGGATTTTTCGTGGCTGGAGAGACGGCGTCCAAAAAATTTTTCGGAATCTGAAAAAATTTATGAGAAATTTGCTTGCCGTATAGAAGTCTTTGTTGTATAGTGATTTGTGAAGTTTTGAAATTTGTATTTTGTCGGTAAGTCTTGCGGTCGACAAAAGCAATTCCTGCTCCGAAAAGCACCGTCCGGACGGCCGCAATCAATCGTCAAAATGCACAGAGGTATGTGACGTGTTGTTGAATTAAAAAGAACCGGTTTATTATACAGCAGATTTGATAATGTAAATATAACCCAGTTTCCTAATTGCTCTTTCCTGAAATGAGGTAGTCTATGGCGACAATTACAAAGAAGGAACTAATTGACCGAATTGCAGAGCGGA
>JAFGPJ010000186.1 GCA_016936275.1 Sedimentisphaerales bacterium | reverse complement strand
ATATCGATTGAACCGAGACTTCCCTGCATATTATTTACCTTGTTGAAATTCCTTATGATTGTTTTTTTATAATGCCGAGCTCTTCCAGGTGCCGGCGAATCACTTCTCGTTCTGCGCTGCGGAAACGGTGGAACGGCTCCGCCAGAAAGTCGCTGCAGATTCCCATGCACGAAAGAGAGCACTTAAGGCCCTTTAGATAACTCGAGTGATAGCGCCCGACGCCATATATGGATGCGCTGATCTGCATGATCCTTTTGTGCAGGATTTCCATGGTTTCCAGGTCTCGCGAGCATGTGGCGTTGTAAATGTCAACGTAGAGTTTTGGTAAGATGTTCGCTCCCCCGCACACGCTGCCGGATGCGCCCAGCAAAACCGCTTCGGCCAGAAGTTCTTCATGTCCCATCAAAAGCGAGAAATCCGGGCGGTCCTGCAGCACGAACTGGAGTCGGTGAAAATACGCCATATTGCCTGAGCTGTCCTTGATGCCGGCAATGCCTTGAATCTGAGCCGCGGCTTTTACGGTCTGAGGCTCAAAAACCGCCTTGGTAAGGCTTGGCATATTGTACAGAAACAAAGGCAGCGGCAATTCCGGCGTCAAATGTTCGAGGTACTCTAATAGTTCCGCCTGCCCAGCCGGGAAATAGTATGGAGGCGCCAGTACGACCGCATCAGCTCCTGCTTCTGTGGCTTTGTTGGCCATGTTTATCGACTCGGCAAAGCATGTGTCGGTAATACCGACAAGCACGGGCACGCGCCGGTTGACCTGTTTACAGGCACGCTCAATAAGCTCGTAGCGCAGGCGATGGCTGAGGCTTGGTGCTTCGCCGGTTGTACCTAATATGAACAAACCGTGAACGCCGCCGCTTAGGATATGCTCTATCAGCCGCTCAAGGCCGGCGACATCGAGGGTATCACGATCCAAAAGGGGGGTAATCATGGGTGGAATGATGCCGCGTAACGGTCTTGGTAATATATTTGAGTTCGATTCCATATTTATCGGTTCTCCATTTTTTCATTACCAACAACAGACTTAAAAATCATGCTGGCATTTAGTATAATCGCTTTTATGAGTTTATCTCAAGACATAAAGTATAAAGCAATGGGACTTGGTTTCGACCTGGCCGGCGTGACGGACGCTTCGCCGGTTAATGCCAGGCAGACGGAAATTTTCGCTCAGTGGCTAAAATCCGGTTTCGCGGGCCAAATGGCTTATATGCACAGGAATATACGAAAACGGCTCGATCCTGCAATGCTATTGGAAAATGCACAGTCGGTTATCGTTGTCGGCCTCAATTACACGCTGCCGGGGCATGAGCCTAAACCAGCTGACACCGCTGCCGCGACGGGCAGGATCGCCGGTTATGCCCAATATGAGGATTATCATTCATTTATCAAGGAGCAATTGTACAAGCTTCTCGATTTTATAAAATCACTTGCCGGGCCCGGCGTAAAATCCAAAATCTGTGTGGACTCGGCACCCCTTGCCGAGCGGGCTATGGCGGTCAGGGCGGGCCTTGGTTTTGTCGGCAAAAACCACATACTCATCAATCCCGAACTTGGCTGCCGGATATTCCTTGGCGAAATCGTCACCGACTTAAAACTGCCGCCCGACAAGCCGATAGCAGGCGATTGTGCCGGCTGCCGCAAATGTCTCGATGCCTGCCCGACAGGCGCCCTGAGACCCGATGGACAATTTGATGCCGGGCGGTGCATCAATTACCTGACAATCGAATACAAAGGCAAAATCCCTCCAGGGCAGGCTGGGAAAATCGGCGACCGGCTCTTCGGCTGTGAAACGTGTCTCGACGTATGCCCCTATCAGCAAAAAGCGCCGGCTTGTAAAAACAAGCAATTCAAATTCTATCACAACAGGGCACGAATAGACTTGCAGGAGATCCTGGACTTAGACGCTGAGGCATTCGAGGCGAAATTCGCCGAATCTCCAATCAAACGCCTTGGCCTCGAAGGCCTCAAGAGAAACGCCCGAATCTGCCTTGCCAATATAACGTGTTCGGCATGATATTCATCTCAAGCTTGCGGCAATAGCAATAAATTCCCACTGATCCATCTTAATAATTTTACATTTCGATATTTGATATGAAGTTGTATCAAAGAATCGTATCGACGATAAATCTTGCGCCGAGAAATATATCGAGAGCCATCGTTGCATAGAGCAGGATCTGCCGAACCGGATGCCCCCGCTTGTAGCTGGCGGGGGTCGAACGTATTATAAGAAAAAGCATTGCCATAACACAACCTGCGAGTATGTACATCTTCGCAGTCTCAGTCAGCAATCTGGCGTATCCATCGGCGAGCCCGGCTACAGCCTGAAAATACTTTGTCGCGAAAAGCAGTATAACAATAGCAAGGATACCAGGGATGATCGCAGCCAGCAGAACCGGTTTTCTATCAGCAGGACCGGCACTGATTAGTCCCTGAATCCCCACGCCGATAAGGACCGAGCAGCACAGCGTGCTTATAGCGGCCAGGATAATCGGGCTGATCTGACCGAACGAATCACAAAATGACAATATCGCAGCGACGGCAAAAATAATAATGACGCCGAATCGCCGAACAGTAATATCCTTGAGAAATTTTCCCCTATGCAGAATGCTGCCCTTGACCAGGCCTTTCAACGGAGCTGTGAACATGCAAAATCCCATAACCAGAGCGGCAATCGGAACATGATAAAAGCCGACTAAAGTCATGCTGCGTTTAGCTGCAACCAGTGGAGCCAACAAACCGGCCAGGTCAGCAGCCCGGAGCTTGAGTGTGATTGGAATCGGGTCTAAGCCATAACGGGTGGAGACCTGAAAGAACAGCACAATAGCCAGAAAAGGTAAAAGCGAAAGCAGAATACGCAGCGGCTTGTATTTACCTTCCGGTCCGAACACCGCCGGACAAAACAGCCACGGTATAGCAGCTACCAACAAGCCTCCTGTCGGGTGAAATTTTACTAAGCCCAGCACATACGGCCCAAAGCCATAAACAGCTCCGGCAAAAAACGATTCTGCGGATCCCGATACCCAGCGCCGAGACAGCACATAACAGCCCAATGAGGCCAAACAGATGTTTGCTACAAACAGGTCTTGCAGTTGCAGAGCATTGAAGCCTTTGAAATACGGCCGATACAGGTAAGCAGCAAAGACCGTATATACTACCGCGGCTATGGCAAACCCTGCACCAGACGCGGTACAGGGAAACCTCGTGTACTTCGTATTCATTTCAGAATTACTCTACCGGTTCCAGTTGTTATTCTGCCTATCTTGTAAACCTGTTCGCCGAATCGCGTCAGCTTGCGTGCGATTGAATCGGCGAAATCCTCAGCCACGATCAGCACAAAACCAATCCCCATGTTAAAGACACGGTACATTTCATCTTCTTCGACGGGACCGGTATTTTGCAGAAACGAAAAAATCTTATGCTTCGGCCAGCTCGATTTTTTTATTACGGCGTTGCAGTCTTTAGGCAGTACTCGCGGAACATTGCCCGGCAGACCTCCACCGGTAATGTGTGCCATGCCATGCACGATTTGTTTTACTTTGTATTGCGAGAGTAATTTGACAATCGGTCGAACATATATCCGGGTTGGTTCCAGCAAAACATCGCCCAGCACGGCACCGCCGAGCTCATCCAGCACATCGGTCATCTTGAGCTTCGCCTGCTTGAAACAGATATTGCGAGCGAGCGCATAGCCGTTGCTGTGCAATCCGCTGGAGGCAAGGCCGAGAACCACATCGCCGTTTCTGATGGTTTGGCCTGTGATGATCTTCTTTCGCTCGACCACCCCGACAGCGAAGCCTGCCATATCAAAATCATCCGTGGCGTAAGTATCGGGCATCTCAGCGGTTTCTCCGC
Source organism: Sedimentisphaerales bacterium (assembly GCA_016936275.1). Taxonomy (GTDB): domain Bacteria; phylum Planctomycetota; class Phycisphaerae; order Sedimentisphaerales; family Anaerobacaceae; genus JAFGPJ01. The sequence continues at coordinate 10,951 of JAFGPJ010000186.1, read as the reverse complement.
CGATCAATGCGCAATCCGCCTGTCGACAGCCGGCAGCAACACCCCTGACCAGCTCAGCGATGATTTCCGGCACGAGTTTGTGAACCGCCAGATAATCCAGAAAGAACAATGGCTCGGCCCCCTGCACGAGCATGTCATTGACGTTCATCGCCACCAGGTCGATGCCGACAGTGTCGAACTTTTTTATCTGGCCCGCTAACTGGACCTTGCTGCCCACGCCGTCGGTGCAGGCTACCAGAACTGGATTCTTATAATTTCTTTTGAAAAGCCTCTCATCGTAGTCGAGCCGGAACATCCCCGCAAAAGCATTATGCGATTGTATTACCCGGGGCCCGAATGTGCCGGCAACGGCCGATTGAATCTGTCGAACCATCTCGTCGTTCGCGTCAATATTTACCCCGGATTCTGCGTAGCTGATATATTTGGTCATCGGCGTAAAACCGTTCAATCCCGATCATAGTGGGATACCCTACGTGGTGCCCCATTTTCAATCGGCAGAAAAATTTAGTTCCCATCTATTTCATCAAACATATTCATTTGATGACGCTCCATCGTGAACTTGTTGACAGCCACATCGATCGGTATCGGATATTTGCCGCTCCAGCAAGCGGTGCAATAGTGGTCCGGGGGCAGCACGGCACAGGACAACATGCCCTCGAGCGAAACATAACCGACGCTGTCAACTTCAAGGAATTCCCTTATCTGCTCCAGGTCTCGGTTGTTCGCCAGCAGCTCTTCTTTGGTTGGGAAATCAACGCCATAGAAACATGGAAACCGAATCGGCGGACAGCTTACTCGCATGTGGATTTCTTTAGCGCCAGCCAGCCGCAAAGCCCGGATTTTGCCGCGAGTTGTTGTGCCGCGAACGATCGAATCGTCTACCACGACAACACGTTTGCCGGAGACAACTTCGTTAACTACCGCCAGTTTAAGTTTGACCTCAAGCTCACGGAGCTTTTGATCCGGCGAGATAAAAGTCCGGCCAACATAGTGACTTCTGACCAGTCCCATATCGAACGGGATGCCGCTTCGTTCGGCGTAGCCAATGGCCGCCGAGGTGCCGGAATCCGGCACGGGAATAACCACATCGGCATCAGCCGGATGTTCCGACGCAAGCTGCCTACCAACTTTCTTGCGATATAGATGAACATTCTCGCCGAAAAACGTGCTGTTCTGCTTGGCGAAGTAGATATGCTCAAAGATACAATGGGCCGGTGTCACAGTACCCGGCGTAACGAAGAATCTGCTGGAGATACCGTTTTCATCCAACCGGACTATCTCGCCCGGCTCGACCTCACGAACGAACTTTGCTCCTACAGCATCTAAAGCACAAGTCTCGCTGACAGCAACATAGTAGCCCTCGTCAGTCTGCCCAATGCACAAAGGCCTTACTCCAAATGGATCCCTCGCCGCCTCAATATGGTCGGCAAAAAGAAACAATAAACTATACGCCCCCTGCAGATGGTTCAGTACGTGCCCCAGAGGATCGGGATGTCTTACGTGTGTCGGTTTTGCCAGCAGATGCGTTATGACCTCGGTGTCGGCGGTGGATTTGAAAATGCTGCCATACGCCTCGTACTCATCCCGCAGCCTCCCGGCGTTAATAAGATTGCCGTTATGAGCAACTGCTACTTGCCCCTGAGAATATTCAACATAAAGCGGTTGAGAGTTTTCCACCCTGCTTGTACCGGCTGTGGAATATCGAACATGCCCGATTGCAATATTCCCAGGCAATTTATCAAAAACATTCTTACCGGCACGAAATACCCGCCTGACCGTCCCCATACCCGTATAGCATTGAATGTTCTCACCGTCGCTCGATGCTATACCGGCCGATTCCTGACCACGGTGCTGAAGACTGTGCAGCCCGAAATATGTCTTCTGAACTGCATCGGAACCACCGTATATGCCAAACAGACCACAAGATTCTTTTTTTTCGGATATCATAGAGTGATTGTCGCTTATTGAAGACCGTTTGTCAATTTGAAAACTAAAATCCGAAATTAAAGCAACGTTATTTATGTTCCGGATACATAAAATCGGGCACACGCCGGACCTTGCCCTTTTCATCTACACAAGCCAGAACACTATCACCCTCAGCCAGAATCACGCCATCGCCGCTGCGGGTCAACTTATAGACATGCTCTGCCTTAGCAGCCGAAACCACCGAGCATGTAGTCTCCAGAATAAGCTGCTCATCATATTGTGCCGGTCGGCGAAACTTTATATTTAACCGGGCGACTACAAAAAAAATACCTGCCGCCTCAAGGTCTTTATACGCCACTCCGTTCGCCCGCAAAAGCTCCGTCCGGCCCATCTCGAACCACACCGGATAAATGCTGTGATGAACCACGCCGCCTTTGTCGGTTTCAGCATAACGAGGTATGATATTTATTTTATGACTTTGAATATTTAAGTGTTCCGGGAAACTCATCTAATACCCACAAGACTAAATCGTCATTGTATCCAATATTTTTCTATCTCTTCGAGTGTCTTGCCTTTCGTCTCCGGCACAAATCGCAAGACGAAGACAAACAGACAAACGCAAAAGACGCCGTAAACCCAAAACGGAAAGCCGCGATGAAACTTCTCTATCAGCAACGGATTCTCATCCATCATCGTGAATGTCTGCGTCACTATATAGTTCGCAAGCCATAGAAACACGGTTGCCACCCCCATCGCGCGCCCGCGGATTCGCGTCGGGAATATCTCCGAAAGAATCACCCATGTCACCGGTCCCACCGATAAGGCGAAACATGCGATATAACCAAGAATAAAAATCAACAGCCATATGCCCGTCGTTTGCTGCAGGTAGCCGGCAAAGCCCATAGCCGCCAGACAGATTCCCATTCCCGCCGAACCGATCAACATCAAAGGTTTTCGTCCGAGACGATCTACCGTCCAGATGGCAAACACCGTAAAAGTCAGATTAACCGCTCCTACGATTACCTCCTTAAGCAGGGCTGCGTTCGTGCCCGAGCCCATCTTTTTAAATATCTCGGCCCCAAAATACAAAAAAACGTTGATGCCAGTGACTTGCTGCAGGACGGCCAGCACAATTCCAATCACGAGCACGATTCGCATCCCGGGCTTGAGCAACTGCGCCAGCGAGCCGCTCTCGTGGGCGATTGCATCCTTAATGGACTCAAGCTCCCGCTGAGCATGGGCCGGGTCGCCCACTCGTGAAAGCACCGCTAATGCCTTATCGTGCCTGCCGTACTTCGTCAGCCAGCGAGGACTTTCTGGCACAAAGAAAAGCAACAACAACAGCAGTAACGCCGGCAGCGCTTCGGAGCCGAACATCCATCGCCAGCCGTACGCAATGTTCCAATCCTCCGTGCCCTGCAGAGCAATAAAATAATTAACAAGATATACAACGAGGAAACCCGTAACGATTGCAAATTGATTGACTGATACCATTCGCCCTCGGATGCGAGCGGGCGATATTTCCGCGATATACATCGGTGAGGTAATCGAAGCAGCCCCCACCCCGACGCCGCCGATGATTCTGAAAATAACGAACATGGTAACGTTCTTCGGCAGCGCAGTTCCAACCGCCGAGACAAAAAACAGAATCGCTGCTACAATTAGTGTCCTTTTTCTCCCCAGCCCGTCGCTCAGCAGCCCGGCGATTGAAACCCCGATAGTGCAGCCGATCAACGCACTTGCCGCCACCCAGCCTTTTTGAAAGCTCGGATCGAGATTGAAATGGGTCTCAAGAAAACCAATCGCCCCGGCGATTACACCCGTGTCGTAACCGAACAATAGCCCGCCCAGAGCGGCAACAATACAAACCCGTGCTACATACAGACCGCTTGTTTTTTTGTCATCCGGCATTGTCACTCCATTAGTCTCTAAGGTTGATCGGACTCTTGCGAACAGCTCTCAAGGGCATTTTTCAGCGCCCAGTCTATGAACATCGCATGATTATTATTCTTAAAGCCGCCGTCGGGATTTTCACAGGCGGCCTTAGCTTCACGGACCTGCTCGACGATTGGACTGGCCGCGGCTCCGATGCGCTGAATTTCTCTGGCTGCATACAGAACAGTCTCTTCACGTTCTTCTTTCAGCCCATTGGCCAGGACATGCAGCGCCGAATCGCATGAGCCCATCCGGCACAAAACTCCTGCTGCCGCAAATCGAACGTTCGGACTGGCATCTTCCAATACAACCTCGATCGCCTCGGTTGCCGGACGAGCCTTTGGGCCTAACGCATCCAGTGCTATCACGGCCCAATAACGCACGACGCTGTCAGAATCGCCAAGCAACCTGATAAGTCCGGGAATGTTCTGAGGCCCTTTGCCCACTAAGTCGGCAGCGGCAAGGATACGCCGTTGAGGATATTTGCTCGCATTTCGAGTCATCGTGTACGGCGTCGAACCTTCAGCGCGAATGTGCATTTCCGCCTCCGGCAACAAGCCCGTGTCACGCGTCTGGAGCATCCACGCTCGAAGCGTCTTGCGCAATTTCTCAAGAACGGCCTTTGTTTCCGGGAGCCCGACAAGATTGTTTATTTCATGCGGGTCGGCTATCGTATCATATAGCTCCTCGGCCGGTTTGGTTGACGCCCAGAGCAGTTTCTGTGCCGGCGTAAGCTCTTCTTCGGCGACAGCCCGCCTGAGCTCCTGCATAATCTCCGCCTGGTCACAAAACTGACTCGGTTGGATGTAAGACAGATGCGGGAAAAAATTCCGAATATATTTGTAACGCTTATCCCGCACACAACGGGAAAACTCGTATGCCTCATCCACCCTGCTGGAAGCCCCGAAAAGATATTTCCGCGGGGGCTTTGCCTGTGAGCCAAGAAATGCCCGACCTTGCATATAACCTGGGATGGGCAAGCCCGCCAGATTTAATACGGTCGGAGCAAAATCGACGAAACTGACCAAATTGTCGATCGTCTCTCCGGGCCGGGCCGGTAAAAGATGCTGATAACGCTCGGGAAATCTTACGATGAGCGGGACGTGCAGGCCTGAATCGTACAGCGTTCTTTTGAATCGTGGGATTCCCAGTCCATGGTCGGCATAAAAGAAGACGATTGTATTGTCTGCCAGGCCGTCGGCTTCGAGCTGGTTGAGTATCTCGCCGACCTGCTTGTCCATAAAGGTTATCAAGTCGTAGTAGCGGGCCCAGATTTTCCGCACAAATGGAGTATCAGGATAATACGGCGGCAGCGAGATTTCAGCCGGATCGTGACGTTCCACCGGTTCGAGTTTCGAGCCGTACTTTTCTTCGAATTCCTCATCGGAACCGTTAATCTGTCCCTGGTGCGTGGAAACGAAGTTAAACACGCTTAAGAAAGGCTGGCCGGGCCGGCGGTTACGCCAATGGGCCTCTTGAGATGATTCGTCCCAGACGCCAAAGTCAATGAAGTTGTAGTCCTTCTTATAATTGTTCGAGCAGTAGTAACCAGCCTCTCTAAGATATTCAGGGAAGCATTTAATCTTTTCAGGAAGTTTAACTTCGGAGCGCAAGTGCTGGGTCCCAAGTGACGTCGCATAAACACCCGTGATCAGGCACGAGCGGGACGGTGCGCAGACCGGAGCGGTCGCAAACGCCTTGGTGTATCGTATGCCCTCGCCGGCCAGCTTATCGAGATGTGGCGTGATGGCAAGTTCATCGCCGTAGCAGCCCAGGAGCGGACTAGTGTCTTCACATGTAATCCAGAGCATATTGGGTTTTTGCACTGATGTTTCGGTCGGAGCAATTCGCGAACCACTCCGACATCCCGTCAGAGCAAGAGCCGAGGCATACAAGCCTGACGTTTTTAGAAAGTCACGTCGCGAATTAGTGTAATTATCCATTAGTGATTTTCTCCTTCTTTGTTTTTTGCAAATCCACTTCACTGCCAAGGTGCCTAGATTTTGAAATCCCGAAGACTGCGAACCCTGGTACCGTCCTTTAGGATTAACTCCGCAACAAGCTGATATTGACCTTCTTCTGCCGGAATCTCCATATCAAAGGCAATAACACTTCTGTCGAGAGCATCGATTCGGCAATCAGTTATTTTTTCAACAATAGTCTTTCCATCACGCTCGATGGCGAGGCGAATGGGCCCTTTAAAGAGTTCGTGCAGGTCATTAATGAGCACAACCTCAAATTTTTGCTGTGAGCCGGCATCAAGCTGCTCGGCCCAGAAACCGATCATCAATCCAACAGGTGAAAAAGCATCGCGAACATACTTTTCGAAACTGGGCTCGAAAGTAAGATTTTCCAGGTCGATGAAATGGTCGCTCGTGGCGCCACCTTCGGGGCGCGGTTTGTCGCCGGCCCGTGAATAACCGAGTCCGCAAAAATGCAGCACGCCGGCACATTCGCGATGCGTTCGCCAGAATTCAGTCAAAGCGGCCAGGTATTTTGCGTACAACAGACGCCGCTGCTCAGTCGTTGAATCAGGCCCCAGCAGTTTCTCATAGACATTCGCAGTCAGACAAGTGGGCGTACCGTCACGATTCAGCCACAACCAGGCATATTCATTGATTATAATCGGAACACCAAGCTTGCGTTGGGTGTCTCGCAAATTAGGCACGCCTGAGATTTTTGCCACGTCCCTGAGTCCCTGGAAGTCTGTACTGCTCCAGGATGGATTGAAAAATCTGCTGAAGAGGTACGGATGTGCTTCGACACAGTCTTCCGGACTCTGGGGCTCGGCCCAGCCATTTTCCCACGGCCGGCTCGAAAGATCCAAATTTCGAACCGCCTGCAAAGCTTTGCCGGTTTCTTCGGTAACACTTTCATTCTGAGCGTCCCAGATGACCACGCACGGGTGGTTCCACCGCTCCTGCATCCACTCAGTGTACTCGGGGATGATTTTCTCGGCTACGGGTTTTTCCGGCGCCTCGCTCAACAGCCAAATGGGAAACTCATCCTGAATCAAAAAGCCCTCCTCATCCGCGATGTCGTACCATATCTCCGGCGGAAATCCGATGCAGTAGCGAATCGAGTTCCAATGCATGCTTTTGAATTTGCGATGCAGGTTTCGCACCCATTCGGCCCGCCAGGGCTTGTCGCCTCGTTCAGCGTCCTCGAAGAACCGATAGATACAGACATTAGTGCCCCTCATGAAATACGTTTTTCCGTTCAGGACAGCCCTGCCGGTCTCTTTGTCGAATCGGAACGATCTCATGCCGAATCGTGTTTTTATTTCGTCGCCATCTGTAGCCAATTGCAATTCGTACAGAAACGGTTCTTCCGGGCTCCAGAGATTACAGTCCTTTATCGGAATCTCGAAATTCACGATAAGCTTTTCTTTCCCGGCAGCGTTAGCGATTCCTACGGCACCGCTTTCAACATTTTTAGCCGTTTGGGCCTCACGCAATCGGAAGTGTAAATCAAAGAGCTCACGCGCATCGACGTTTTCAACTTCCGCTACGACTTTCACCTTGCTTTGTTTGATGTCGGGTACAATCTGGACACGTTCTATATACGGGGCACCTGTTAGAATCAGTTCGACCGAGTCGTATATGCCGGGTATGTAAAAGTATTTCTCGAAATCCCAGCCGGTTGGCATACTCTCCGGCATTGATTCACGGTCGGCACCAACGCGGACTACCAGCTCGTTCTGCTGTCCGGCAACTTTTAGAAACGGCCTGACATCAAACAATGCCGGCGTAAAACAGGACAGATGCTCGCCGACAAGATTGCCGTTAAAAAGTACTTTCGTGCCGTACTTAGCCTTGTGAATCTTCAATATTGCTACTTCAGGAACGGTTTTATTTAAGGTGAAGGTCCGGCGATACCAGAACGCCTGGCGCTTCGGACTTTTTTTGCCGACCTCTTCGAACGCAGGCTCGGCCATATCTACAAGCCCCGGCACCGGAACTGTATGCTCGAAAACGGAAGGCGCCATATCCATGCCGCCCTCTGCGATTTCCCATGTCCCATTTAAGTCAATGACGAGCCTTCTGCTATGTTGCTGCACATCCATTTGTGTTTCATTGTTACAACCGACAAAAACAAAAAATGACGCCACGATAATAAAAAGCAATGCTCTTTTTAACATTTTTATGATTCCTTTCCTAAGAATCCGCGTGTGCAACAAGTTGCACACCCTACGGCGCTGTGTTCTTTATTTTCCTACAGGGACATTCCGTCCCAACGCTTCGAACATCGCCAGCATGTTTTCCGTCGGTGTATTGCATTGGATGTTGTGCACCGGGTTGAATACATAGCCGTTTTTAGCACCAAATACCCTAAGCCGCTCGGTTACTTCCTGGCGCACATCGTACGGCGTACCAAACGGCAGCGTCTTTTGTGTATCCACTCCCCCTCCCCAAAAAACGATTCGTCCTCCATATTTTTCGACCAAATGTTCCGGATCCATACCCATAGCGGACGTTTGGACGGGATTAAGGATGTCGAAGCCGGCCTCGATAAATCCTTCAATTAACGGTTCGCAGCCCCCGCAGCAATGTTTCATCGTCTTCCACTTCGTGTTGGCGTGAATCCAGTCATTCAGCTTTTTACTAAACGGCAGATAAAGGTCCCTATATCCATCGAGGCTGCAAAACAGCGTATTCTGGGCCGCCAAATCAGTCCCATCGACAAAGGCGACATGTACCTTATCGCCCACGGCCTGATAAAGCATTTCAAAATTTTTCAGCGCGATTTCCACCTGGCCGGCAAAAACCTCCTTAATATAATCCTTTCGTGTCACCGTGCTGATATACCATTCCTCGATGTCTCGAATCCCCTTCGGGTCCTTGAGGCCTGGGGCCGGGACGTGCGCGATATCACCTAATCCGGCATTCGGAAGGCCCATAGCAATCGCAAGGTCGGTATGGCGAAACAGCTCGTCGGCCTTTTCTTCGTAGAATCTCAGATCATCATCAGTTAATAATTTAAATTCTTCGAGGTTGTCCGCCGGATTGAGCTTCGCTTCGTCGATGGGATGCTGACGTACAATCGCGTCAAAATAGAATCCCCCCATAGGCATCCGAGCCGAGGGCGGTTGCGATTTATCACCCTGCGGATATTGTAGAATACTGCCATCGGGTTCCGGCTCGGTATTAAAATCGCCGGGAACTAGTACACTGGTACCGTCGAACGTTCTCCAGGGCTTGAAGTTTGAATTCGAAAAGCCAAAATGATTCTTCGGGCCCGGTATGCCCACGACGTCAATCTCGAGCGCATTCAGCAGATCCATCGCAACCTCACCAAGCATTTGATACGGTTCGACAACTTTCACCGGCTCACCCGGCATATCCAAACCCAGCGATTGACGCAGATTCGCAATGACACTTACCTGAGCCCCACTGGTCACCGTACCGCCCAAATCAAGAGGAATCCGATCTACCTGCTCGTAGGCAAGAGCTTTGAGAACACGCTCTCTGCCGGTCAGCACTTTCGGGTCATTGTTCTTCATAAAAACTCCTACAAACACATTTCGATATTCAATTGGCAACCGAGAATCTGGGCGGTTCGGAAACCACTCCAAAGCGGGTATTCTATCACTTTACCAGCACTATTACAAAGGTTGTGTTTTTGCATAATATTCGAAAATAACCTCAACCGCGATTAAGTAGCATAATGGCATTGACGATGAAAAATAGAAAGACTTGACAATTTGGCTCTTTTTTGGAATAATTGGCTTCGCTACCCTCGGTGAAGGGTCTTTTTTTATTTTTTGAACCTGAGAAAGGATATATTATGAGAAGTTGCTCTCTTAATTTGAAAATTCTAATCTGCCTTGCGATATTTCTTGCTGTTTCAGGTCTAAGTTGTAAGAAAAAAGATGCCGATTCCGGTGTCAATAATATCGCTGTCACTATCGACGGAGTCGATATTCCCCAAAGCGAAATAGATAGAATTGTCAAGCCACAACTCAAAAGAATCGCCGAACAGTCGACAGAATTACCGCCTACATTTGCCGAGCAATACGAAAAACAACTCCGAGAACAAGTTCTCGAACAAACGATCCGCAGGCATTTATTGGATCAAAAGGTAAAAGAAGCAAATATTGCTATCACAGACGAAGAGGTGATGAACAAGATCACAGAAATTGCAGCGGCACAGCGAGAGCCTTTATCATTAGAAGAATTCAAACAAAAAATGGAGCAGTACGGCCAGAGTTTTGATAATGTTAAAGCGGATGTTCGAGGTGGATTGGCCCGCAACAAGTTCATGGAATCACATTGGGCAGGGAAAACTCACGTAACGGAGGAAGACGCTAAAAAATACTATGATGAAAATATCAAGCAGTTCGAGCAGCCGGAACAGGTAAGAGTTAGCCACATTCTCATTAAACCCGAGCTCACAGATCCTAACGTCAACCCAAATGTAGATCCAAACGAGGACAAGGCGAAAGCCAGAGCAAATGCCAAAGAAAAGGCAGAAGAGCTGCTCAAACAACTCAAAGACGGAGCAGATTTTGCCGAATTAGCCAAAGCCCATTCCAACTGCCCTTCGGCCCCAAAAGGTGGCGATCTGGGTTTCTTCTCCAGAGGAGAAACGGTCCCGGCTTTTGAGGATGTAGCTTTCGAACTGGAAAACGGACAGATCAGCAATGTTGTGGAAACCGAATATGGTTACCATATTATCAAGGCTACTGACCACAAACAAGCCAGTACGATTTCGTTTGATCAGGTCAAAGAAGATATCATAAAGCAGCTAACGCAAAAGAAGCAATCCGAACTCGCTGATGAGTATATAGAATCACTGAAAGCAGAGGCGAACATTGTCTACCCGGCCGGCAAAGAACCTACAGCCGAAGTAAATAACCCTTAATAAATCGTTCGAGTTATTTGACTCTTTTCAAGAGTCTGGCGGGATTAAGGTTGTCGGCTTCTATGCCTTTGAAGTACTTTACCGTTCCGACCTTCAGTTCAATTGTGGCCTCATCGTCACAGACGATTATCCCTCTTGGGTGCATTTGCAGGGCACTTATTGTCCAGAGATGATTTATGTTTCCCTCGATGGCGTGCTGCAATGCCCGAGCTTTGTTATGGCCGTT
>JAFGPJ010000185.1 GCA_016936275.1 Sedimentisphaerales bacterium | reverse complement strand
CTGTGTCCCATATATCAGTGCCGGAAGCAGTCAATGTATAAGTGCCGGCCGGCGCCTCAACGAAGCTGCCCACCGAGCCGGGATAGCCTCTGAACCACAGCGATAATTCTGCAACACCCCTGGCCGTCCAGTCCCGCCGGGAATTCAGCGTCACGGTCGCCTCGGAGTAATTCAGGTAACCCTGCTTATTGTTATTGTACGAGAGCGGCATCGATTGATTACCTCCGTGGACGATTGTTTCTTCGGTAAACGAATCTGTGTTCTCGTCGCCGACAGCCGAGCCTGTGCCGTTACCGGCGTAGTAAGGCGGAGTCTCCTGTGTTCCATAGCCAAGCCCGTCTTTCCATGCATACCATATCTGGTTGTCGTTTGAGTCATAGGTCTCGAAATCGTCCACGACAAGAGAATCGACTGTAGTAAAGTCCCAGATGATACCCGGCCATACAGAGGGAGTCTCGGCATCATTTACCTCGTCGATACGCCAGTAGTAAGTCGTGCCTACATCGAGCGAAAGGGGGCCGTAGCTGCCTTCGGTAACGGTATCCGCAGGCTCGGTACCATCTATCACGGCCTGCAAATCGTCGCTGAAATAAACATCATGACTGGTCGCCTCTCTTCCGGGGGACCAGCCGAGCATTATATCCAGCTCCACATCAGTTGCCCCGGAGGCCGGAGACGGAACTCTTGCACTGACCGGTACCGAGAAGAAGCGAACCTCGCTTAGACCGAATTGCTCAAAAATGTCCTTGAAGTTACTTATTGCCGTAAGCTTGACGTATTTCGCAGCTATACCTTCCATATTAATGGTAGTATTGTGTTCATATTCAGGCTCCCCAAGCGCCTCGGTAAATTCGTGTGTCGTACCTAATGTCTCATAGTAGATGTCATCAACCGAGTATTCTATCTTTACCTCTTTGAAACCCAGGCCGGCCATCTTCTCCAGGCTGTCATTCGAGTTCCATACCCACAACTCATAGAGCTTATGCGCTCTGTCGAACTCAAATTTTATCCAGGTTGGTTGTTCGCCGCCCTCGCTGCTCAGCCACATATTGCCTACGCTCTCATTGCTGTGCAGTAAACCGCTGTCATCCAGTCCGGAATTGTTCACGGTATTCGCGGCTTCTTTGCCCGGTTCGCTGCTGGAAGCCGTCGCGGTAACATTAGTAATTGGATAGACGAACAGCTCGACTGTAAAGCTCCAGAGGTTACCTTTAAGGACCGAGTTGTCGGTTGTACTGATTTCATCGACTCTCCAGTAATATGTCTTGCCGAATTCGGGTGTCTCGGCGGGAATATAGCTGCCGGCAATCTGACGGCCGCGATATATGCCGGTCATATCGGATGTATCTGCTCCGGCCACGGCTTGCGCATCAGTTCCCAAATAAATATCGTGCTGGGTAGCTGCATCTACCGGCGTCCAGCTTAGGACCACGTCTCGCAGCACGTTAGTCGCTCCATCGGCCGGGATCGGATCAGTAACCACATCGGCGGGAGCATCTACCATGATCTGCTGGACTTCCTCAGGAGACAGCTCCCGATTGAAAAGACGCACGTCGTCAATAATTCCGTTGAAGTTCTGGTCGTAATCGAGCCGGCAGCCGATGGAAAGCGACAAATTATTCTGCTGGAGCTGGCCCGATGTATTAACACGAGCAACTTCCTCTCCGTCCTTATATAGAATCAGAACACTGCCGTCATAAGTGAAACACATATGTGCCCATTCACCGGGAAAATCCGGAATATGAGGAGCGGTATCGTAGCGAGTCGAAGCATAGACCGTCGCAAAGAGGCCCTGACCGGCATCATCATATTGTAGGGCGTAAGGATATTGCCCTGATTTCTGCTTAATAAATAGTTTAGCAGAACTGGCTTGATCCCCTTCCGGCTGCATCCAAAGTGCCACCGACATTGCATTTGTAAGGTGGAAATCTGCATGATTGGGTATTTCGACTTTGTCGGTGCCGTCGAATTTGAGGGCTGTACCGTACATGCCGGGCACCCATTCGGGGGTGCTGTCAACGAATGAACCGTCATGCCCGGCGCCTGATGAATCCGCCGCCGTGGTTCCTGTGCCCTCATCGAATGTCCACCAGCCGATAAGGCCATCGTTAATTTCAGCATAAACACCGCTGGTCAGACAGATCCCCAATATCAGCAACGAGTAAAACAATTCTTTACACATAATAATCCTCCATCAGAAAAAAGTGTTAACGTTAGAAGGCCTATAATAATCTTTTTGTTGATTATTTATTCTTAATATTTTCCAAGCACAACTGAGATTTGATATTGCCTCCTTCCTTCGAAAGCTACATTTTTGCATTTTTCACGAAGCAAAAATCCACATTTCCATAGAGCTATTTATATCAGATTGACGGCCCTTTCGTCAAGAAAAAACGTCTGAACAGTCGGTTTAACGTACTTCAAAGCCTATTAATTTGCTTGGCCTGTAAGGGCGTGGAATGTTAATATCGGGCCATGACACAACCATACGAATGTGAAGTCAGGTTCGGAATCGACGATATTGAAGATTTCCAGGCAAGACTCGAACACTTGGGAGCGAAAATTGCCCTTCCGTACGAATTTACGGACCACTACTACAAACCGATGAAAGGGTGTTGGAATCCGGTCGAGAAAAACATCCGAATCAGGCAGTGGATTCAGCCGGAAAAAGAATCAATCGTTTACTTCGTCAAGCTGGAAATTATCTCGATTAATGGTTTGCAGTTCAAACGCTCGCTTTACCCGGAAGGCAAATTGCCGCTGTTCACAGGCTCGATCGATACATGCCGGATGCTATTGGACGATCTTGGCTTCGAGTTCTGGTTCTCGTTGAGGAAGGAAAAGGCCTGTCTCTGGGAAGTCCCGCAGCACGCGGCGCGAGCCGTCCCTTGCGGGAACTTTTTCACTGCTGTCGAATACATTGAAGGTCTTGGCTGGACAGCAGAGCTTGAATTCGAAGGAGACGATCCCCAAAAGGCCGGCTCGGCCATCCGGCAGGCTCTGAGTGTACTACAAATCCCCATGCAAAAAGTAACCCACAATCCTATCTCCGCTGTTTACCTGCAAAATAGAAGACGCAGCAGAAATACCGACGAAGACAGCTAAGATTTTATTTTATCCCTTGCTTGGATATTGTATTACGCCAGCTTTCGGCCGAGGTCATAAGCTTGTTGCAGGTATTGGCTCTTGTTCCTGATGGCTCCTTTTTCGCCTACACCGGGGACGATGATTTGTCCGAGAAGATTTACTTCCAGGTATGCCAGAGACTTTTGGAAGAATTCAATGACACCTCTGGCCGTCTCAAGGTCGTCTTCCTCGAACGGCACGGCTAACACTGCTGAGAGACCCTTTATCTTTTGCCTGTTTTCGGGGCAGTTGAAATAAACAAATCGATCGATGAACGCCTTCATCAGGGCGGTCGGTCCATACCAATAGACGGGCGTGCCGAAAATGATAACGTCGCTTTGAATGATTACAGTATAAATAGCACGCATGTCGTCGTCTTTGCTGCACTCTTTGCCCTTCCAGCATGCGTGACAGCCGTCGCACTCTCGGATAGTCAAATCACCAAGAAACAGCTCGTTAACGACAGCGCCACTCGCTTGTGCTCCTTCGATTATCTTTGAGACAAGGATATGCGTGTTTCCATTTCTGCGAGGACTCCCCATAACTGTAAGTATTTGTCTCATAATCAGATATCCTCAAACTAAAGTCCAGTACTTAAGATACACTCATAACTGACGAGCTATTTTATGCACCATCTATATTGAAGAAAAGATGGAAAAGCAAGAATTCATTCTTGATTTTGCTGCCTAATGAGAGTTATAATTTGCGTTTTCATAGGTGGAGTGTACAAGTTCTAAAATGAGCTAATGTGATCTAAAATGACTAAAGTGTGTCATCGTCGTTGTCGACATTAGGCACTCAATATTTGGAGAAACAAACATGGTGCAAAAACAAAAATTAACAAGACGGGAACTCTTAAAGAGTTCGGCATTGGCGGCCGGAACGCTGGCTTTAACCGGCACAGCCATTCCTTTGGCCGAAGCAAGGGGCAGCGATACAATCCGTGTAGGCGTAATTGGCTGTGGCGGCAGAGGCTCCGGTGCAGCACATGACTGTGTAAATTCTTCGAAGGGCGTGGAAATAGTCGCTCTGGCCGACACATTCGGGGACCGGCTGCAGGGTTTGAAAAACGATTTCAAAGTTCCGAACAACCGCTGTTTTGTTGGACTTGATGCGTACAAGAAAGTCTTGGCGCTTGATGACGTTAATCTTGTGATTCTCGCGACGCCGCCCGGCTTTAGGCCGAGGCAATACGCAGCGGCTATCGATAGCGGCAAGAACGTCTTCATGGAGAAACCTGTGGCTGTCTGCCCGGCGGGGATTAAGATGGTCATCGAGGCTTCCCGGAAAGCCACGGAAAAAGGCCTGGCCGTGGTCGCCGGCACGCAGCGAAGGCATGAGCCGAAATATGTCGAGACCATGAAACGAATCCACGACGGTGCAATCGGCGATATCGTCTCGGCACAGTGCTACTGGAACATGGGCGAGCTTTGGGTCAACAAGCGCCAGCCCAATCAGAGCGACATTGAATGGCAAATACGCAACTGGCTGTACTTCACATGGCTTTCGGGCGACCATATATGCGAACAGCACGTACATAATATCGACGTGATTAACTGGGCTTTCAATGACTTGCCCGAGCAGGTCCACGGCCTTGGCGGCAGACAATACCGCACCGGTCCCGAGTACGGCAACATATTCGACCATTTCGGCGTCGAGTTCTTCTATCCCGGCGACGTTCGGACCATCAGTATGTGTCGGCAAATCAAGGGTGCCACGGACAATGTCAGCGAGCGCGTGGTCGGCACCAAGGGCAGCAGTGATTGCTGCGGAACCATCGGCGGCGAGAATCCATGGCGCTACGAGGGGCCGAATCCCAATCCGTACGTTGAGGAGCACGCCGACCTTATTAAAAGCATTCGTAGCGGCAATCCGCTCAATGAGGGCCGGCGAATCGCCGAGAGCACGATGTGCGCTATCATGGGCCGCGAATCGGCCTACGCACGGCGGCAGTTCAATCGGTCGTGGTTTATGAGTAGATGCACCCTTGATTTATTACCGCCTGACGACCTGAAACTTAGCGATTCCAAGCCTGTCCCGCCGTTTGCAATACCGGGTCAGTATGAGCTGCCCGGCATGGATCAGGGCGGACGGAGAAGACGTGGCTAATCAGCAGTCGAACGGCTAAAAAAATGGTTCAACAAGAACGAACAAAGGAGATTTTTAATATGACAGCGTCAGATAAAGATAAAAGTAAACAGAAAAAGATAGCTGCTACAGCCGGTGGCGCCGCAGCGCTGGCCGGTTCGGTGGCGCATGTAGTTCATGCGCAGGGCACGGGCAAGATTAAAGTCGGACTGCTCGGCTGCGGCGGACGCGGCAACGGCGCCCTGCGCCAGAACCTTAATGCCGATCCTGGCATCGAAGTCATCGCCCTGGCCGACCTGTTCGAGGACAAAGTCAGAAAAACACGTGACAGAATTGCCGGAGAGGAACAATTTAAAGACCGCGTTAAAATCGACGACGACCATCTGTTCTGGGGTTTCGATTGCCACGAGAAGCTGGCCCAATGTGAAGCAGACCTGCTGCTCATGGCAACAGCCCCGGCGTTTCGAGGGCGCCAGATGATGGCTGCTATAAAGGCCGGCAAGCACATTTTTACTGAAAAGCCCGTCGCAACCGATGTGGCCGGCTGCCGGGAAGTTATGGAAGCATCCAAGCTCGCCGGGGAAAAAGGCCTGGCAATCGTCTGCGGAACGCAGCGCCGGCACGAATTCAGCCGTGTGGAATTGATGAAGCGTATCCACGACGGTGCCATCGGTGATCTGGTGGGTGGTCAGTGCTACTGGTACGGCGGCGGCATCTGGTATCGCGGTTATAAAGAAGGTCTAAGTGAGCTGGAGTGGCAATGTGAGAACTGGTACCACTTCACGTGGCTCTCGGGAGACCAGATTTGCGAGCAGCACATCCACAACATTGACATAATGAACTGGTGCTTTAACGGCCCGCCGGCGAAGTTCACAGCCGTAGGTGGTCGGGCATGGCGAAGCTATAATGATTCACAAATCAACTCAGCCAGGGAAGTTTGCCGCAAATACAACAATGGAAGTGAAGATAACTGGGAGAAGTACAATGGTGATATTTGGGATCATATCTTTGCGGAATTCGAGTATCCCAATGGTGCACGCTGCCTGAGTTTCAGCGGACACAGTCCCGGCACGGAACGCTATGATGAGAAGATTGTGGGCACCAAGGGCACCAGCAACTGCAATAACAATATCACCGGCGAGAATGCATGGCAATACAACGGCCCGAGTGTCAATGGAATGGATCAGGAGCACATCGACCTGGTCAAGAGCATTCGCAGCGGCAACGTGCTCAACGAGGGCCAACGGATTGCTGAGAGCACGCTGACGGCTATCGGCGCGCGAATCTCCGCTTGTACTGGCAGGAGTTTCAATTGGAGCTGGCTCCTGAATGCTTCCAAGCAGGACCTTGTGCCGAAGCAGGAAGACATCAAACCCGGCCCAGGAATATTCCATAATATCGCGACAGGCTGCGATCCGCTTGTATAAAAAATGAGTTAACCTTGCAACAACCTGAATAGGGTGTGCAAAACGATTTTTTTTGCACACGCGGAATCTTAAACCGCGTGGGCAAAAAAGGAATTTGCCCACCCTATTTTTCCTTTTCCTCTTTCGGTCGGCGCTTCCAGCGGCGATGCAGCCACCAGTATTGGCTTGGGTCTTCCCGAACGAATTCTTCAATTGCCCTGGTATATTCGGCCGTCACCCATTTCAAAGGATCGTCCTTGTCGGCCCATTCTTCGGGGAAAATAATTCGATTGATCCCAATTTCAAAAAAGAAGCGGTTATCAACTCTCCTGCTGTAACCAACCACTATCGGCATGTTTTTGGTTAAAGCGAGCAAGCCGATGCTTTTATATGTGCTTGCTTTTCGCCCGAAGAAATCAACGAATACACCTTTCTTGCCGGCGTCCTGGTCAGCAACGAAGCAGAGCGTGGAACCTCTGGAAGCGAGTTCCTCCATAAGAGCCGTTGCGCCCTTTTTGTCGATTATCCTTTGCCCGGCGGCTCTGCGAACTCCGTAAAGATATCTGCTGATATATTTGTTATCCAATGGCCGGGCGATGCTATAGATTTCAAAGCCAAACATTCCTAAAAGAAAACCAATGATTTCAAAATTGCTATAATGAGCGCCGACCATCAGCAGGCCCTGCCCTTCCAGCATCAACCATTTGGCCCGCTCGACGTTCTTGTACCGGGAGTAATCGCGCCAGTTGTACTTTTTTACCAGCCGGGGCGTAAATAAAATATCTATCGTCAGCATCACAAGATGCTCGAAGCTTCGCCGGCCCGTCCGCCATATCCATTGTTCGCTCTTTTCCGGATAGCTCGCACGAAGATTTTCCAAAGCACGTTTTCTGCCGCGATGATAGTATTTCCACAATAATCGGCCGAGAATACAAGCGGTGTTAAGATTGGTCTCGACATCGAACAGGTAAAGAAAAACAACAAGGACCCGTAATAGAAAATAGGTAAGCCAATCTACAAGCAGATTGTGTTTTTTCTTCTTTCGTTTGGGCGAATCGGCCATAGGCGGCGATTTTAGACTCAAAACGGCTGTTGTCAAGTTTTAAGGAGCGGATAATCTCCGAGGAAAGATTGACCAGTGCCCTCTGTCGGATATTGATCCTCCCTGATCAAATATCAGAGGGCCCTGGTCTTATACGCTGTCACAAGAGTCTGATTAAGTCAAGCAGGCCGGATTAAAATCGGTAGCCTAAACCGAAGAAATATTTTACATCTGTTTTATGGGCACCAATTGCCGGTGTAGCATCATAATTTAGGATCGCTTTTGCAGTCGCAAAAAACGTCTCGGTAAAATCGGCACGTACTCCGGCAGTTGTCGTAAGGTAATAGTCAGAGAACTTATCAAGAGCCGGATAATACGTCAAATCATGTACGAGCTTTATATTCTTGCGGAGCTTCTTGTCGAAGTTGTAGCCAAGCTGGAGTGAAATTTCGCTGTTACTGTCAGTCTGGTTATCGTACTTCTCATAAAGCGACGCCAAACCGAACTCCGACGAAAAGTTCATATCTTCCGACTCGATCCACTGATAGCCGCCACCGACACCGATAATCGTACGACGGTCCAGCTCAGCAACGGCGTCTTTTTCATACCGGCCGTCAACGTAACCGTACATCTTCTTACTGAAGAAGTAGTCGTACTTGCCTTTTGCACGCCACCAGTCTTCGATAGTTACGTCTTCGCCTGTGTCCTGGTCTTTCTGCTCCCCCTTTGCGTAGTCCGTGCTTACCGTCGTGCGGTCTTTTTCAGTACGTTTAGAAAAATTGGCGTTGGCGCTTATCATCTCGGTCTTCGTATTGCCGTGCGTAGAGGTAACCCCGACGGAAATGTCACCCGTCCATTTCGGTATTGGTTTTGGAGGCGGATTGATGGAGACGATATCGGCGACCGCGAATTCCTGTGCTCTCACCGACTCACTGCCTTCAATGGCAAACCGACCGAATTCAGCTCTCAAAACCTTTTGCGTAAAACCTGTCTGGTCTTTAAGGTTGACTTCGACAGGCTCGTCACTGCTTAAAGTCTGAATGTTGGATAAATCTACCGTTACCGTTCCGGCAACGTCCGCCTTGATGGTCATTTTTCCATCTACAAGATGCTGAATTTTTCCGGAAATACGGTCTCCGTTCTTTAGATGAATCTCATCTCCGTGGCATATCTGAGCAAACAAAACCAGACATGCCACCACAACTGGAATTCGATAACGCATGGTAAACTCCTTTCATTTCAATCCATAAAAAACTACGACGACAAATATGACATTTTACCAGCACATCGCTGTTAAGGTTTAAGCAGCACCGCTTTTCATGTGAATATCATGCTGCGGATAAGGAATCGTGATATCGTTTTTATCAAGAGCGAGCTTAATTTTCTCCGTTATATCGAACCGCACAGCCCAGTAGTCAGTTGCATTGACCCAGGGACGCACAACAAAGTTAACGCTGCTTTCTCCAAGCTCCGAGACGGCTACCGTATAGGCCGGCTCTTTGAGAATCCGTTCATCGCTTAAGATAACGTTTTCGATCACCTGATGAGCTTTTTTAAGGTCGTCATCATAAGAAACACCGACTACCAAATCGATACGTCTGGTCCCGTTGACTGTGAAATTTAAAATGTTGCTGCTTGTTGCCTGGCCGTTCGGAATAATGATCCGCACATTATCCGGCGAATTAAGTATCGTATTGAAAATCTGGATCTCTTTCACAGTTCCCATCTTACCGGCCAGTTCGACAAAATCACCGACCTTGAAGGGTTTGAAAATAATCAGGATGACACCCGCAGCAAAATTAGACAAAGAGCCCTGGAGCGCAAAACCGACAGCCAATCCGGCGGCACCAACGACAACGGTAAACTCGGTCATCGGTATTCCGAGCTTTTTCAGCGCAGCTATGATAACAAACGCCAAAAGTGCGATGTGGCACAAATTCTTGACGAAACTCGTCAGGGTCGGATCTATTTTTGCTTTAGTCATAGCTTTGGCTACCAGGTTTGAAATCACCTTAGCGAGCCACCGGCCTACAACGAATATTACTATGGCCGCAATGACCTGTAACCAGTAAGTCGCCAGGAACTCATAGATTTTGTTTAAAATCGCTTCCATATTAGAACCCATATTAATCCCTTTCAAAAATGTTTGTCAGCCTTACATATACCGATTTATCCCACTGAGCCGTAAACAGGAAACTTGGCCCTTTACTACTTGTCATCTTCCTTTCCGCCGAGCAGGCCACCTAAGCCCTTTATAAGGTCTTTAGGCTGGTCTTTTATAACGTCTTTTAATTCCTCTGGTACCTTGTCTTTAAGTTCATCGCCGAGCTGCTTTTCGACTTGTTTGTCGATTTCCTCCGCCAGCCTGTCCTTGCCGGCTTTTACCAGTGCCTGCTTGATACTTTCCTGGAGCCCGTGAGTATCAAACACAAGCCGGGGCTCGGTGGTCGGGCCGACTATCTTGATAGTTGTTTTAAGGTCTTTTAGAATTTTAAAGGCTTCGGACGTCGTCTGGCCGCCCAGGCCAAGAATTCCGTCGCCCTGAGAGCCGGCCTGCATGTTCTGCACTTCGAGATCCACGGTCAGGTCGATTGATTCGCTCGTAATCGAACCGTTGAATTGCCCGGATGCGAGACCTGATGTAAAGCTCAGGCCGGCGCCGCTGCTCAGGTTCGACTGCAATTTACTCAGGTCCAGCCTGGTGAAATTCCCCGTAACCTTCGGCACCTTTTCCCCCGTGCTGTAATCGAAGGTCATGTTGATTTCGAGCGGATTGTCGTTTGACTTAACCTTCAAATTGATAGGTAAGGCAGTGGCGGAAGGGGCATCATTGACGTTCTGAAGGCTGATATTACTGTCGCCGAAAACAGGCGATTGTATTTTGACCTTCTCCAGCAGCACATCTCTTGCAAGGAAACGCGCAGAGGTCGGCACATCAGCGCGAGCAATGAGATAATCGAGATACTTGATTGGTACCTCTTCCACAGGCGTTTCGTCCTTTTCGCCGGTTTCAGCAGGCTCAGGCATCCACTTCCTGGTCTTTTTCAGCCACTCCTTAACGGCCTTGGCATTATCGAGGTACTTATCGATCTTGCTGATATCTTCCATTGTCACCTTGTATTGGCACGGATCGAAAACTTCCGGCTCCTCGGCTTTTGCTTCGGTTACCTCTCCGGGTGTTTGACGTTTCTGATCGAACTGGACATCAGATAACCTCACTTTATCCAAAACAACCTTGCCCAGCATCAGGTCATAAACGCTGGCATCTGCGGATATGTTCCCTACGGCAATCTGGTTGTTTGCGGGATTAGAGGCATCAGTGACCTGTATGCCCGAAACCGAAGCTTCACCGTTCAGAACAGCAAGCTTGAGCGCTCCGACGTCGACTTGGGCGCCGTTTAATTTGGTGAGTCTGGCCGTGGCGTAATCTTTGATCCTGGTATCCTTTAGAAAGTGAGCTGCCACGACGAAAATAAGCAGCAGTATCACGGCAAGAGCGACGCCCGCTTTGCGGATGATTTTTGTCTTGCCCGTGAAGAGCGACTTTGCGTCCTTTGTCCTTTTGCCAACGAGAATTCGATCGAGAATATAGACCCAGCGATTGGAATACCATTTCTTGAATTTCTCGGAGCCCTCCTCGAATTTCAACATCGCGCGACGAAAACCAATTACCGACCGGGCCATAAGCAATCCCACGACGATTCCTATAACCGGCCCGGCTATTAAGCCGCCTACAACGGCGTACCTATTGAAGTCCGTTATGCCGATAATGGGTATTGTCGCCATGAATTTCAGCAGGCCGGACAGGTAGCTCTGGGCGGCCATTCCTATGTGATAGAGCACAGGAGCAGCGGCAAAACACAGGGCTTTGCCCAAAGCCGCCGACAAGAGGAACATCCCGAGATGTACGTTCAGCAGGAACACCAACGCTATCAGAACGGCATGCAGCCCCGAAAAGCCCGGTATCGTGCCGAACGTAAAGCCCAGCATTATCGAGATAAAAATAATTACCGGCGAAACGCCGCCTCGCAGAATCTTGAGAAGTTTGCGGATTGGTGATGGAATGGGAAGAAACATTTTATGACCTTTCCTTAAATTTACTTTTGGAATTCCTTTTCATAAATCAACTACTAATAATTTGACCTGCTTGGATACAAATGTCCAGAAAAAACTTTAGAAGTTCTTCTATGAAATTTCAATCGAGATTTTCCGGACAGTTTGTATTGAATTAGTAGTCTGCTTGCTTTGGCCGGTCATTTAGGTAAAATAACTCTTGTTCGGAGTGATTTATAAACCGATCATGCTGCTTATGGAAAGGTGGAAGCTTATGAAACGACGTTCATTTCTCAAACTTGCCGGTTGTGCCTGGACTTCGGGCCTGATTGGGGGCAGTCTGTCTGTAGCCGGACAGCGCGGAACGCAGGCATCGGGAGATAGCATATTCCTCGATAAAGACATGCTCCGGAATCGAAACCAGAACCGCTCTACGGTCGTCTGCCGGAACGGAGTCGTCTGCTCCAGCCAGCCTCTGGCCAGTATGGCCGGCGTCGATATACTGAAAGCAGGCGGCAACGCTATAGATGCGGCCATCTGCGCCAACGCCATGCTGAGTCTGGTTGAACCAATGAGCTGCGGTCCCGGCGGCGATTTGTTCGCTATAGTCTGGGATGAAAAGCAGCATAAACTGCTCGGACTCAACGCGAGCGGCCGCTCGCCATACGACTGGAATCTGGACAAGGCACTGGTGATGGAACTGAAGGAGATTCCTGTTCTCGGCCCGCTGTCGTGGAGCGTCCCAGGATGCGTGAGCGGATGGGAGGCATTGCAAAAACGACTGGGCCGGCTCGATATGGCGAAGGTCCTGGAAGCACCCGTCTTTTACGCCCGCGAAGGATTCGGCATTACACCCGTTATCGCCCGCTCCTGGTCCCTCGGCAAAGAGTCCAATCCCGCCGCGTTCAAGACATTCATGCCGGACGGCAAGCCCTTGCGGTTCGGAGACATCTTCAAGAATGAGGATATGGCAAAGTTCTTCGAGATTATCGCCCGCGACGGCGCTGAAGCATTCTACAAAGGAGAAATTGCAGAAAGAATCGTTAAATTCTCCAAAGCCAACGGCGGCCGGTTTTCAATGCGTGACTTTCAGGAGCACACAGCAGACTGGGTCGAGCCGGTCAGCACGAACTATCGCGGCTACGACGTCTGGGAGCTGCCGCCTAACGGGCAGGGAATAGCCGCCCTGCAGATACTGAATCTGCTGGAACACTTTGACATCGGCTCGATGCAGCCCAATTCGGCCGAGCACCTGCACCTTTTCATCGAAGCGAAGAAACTGGCGTTCGAGGACCGTGCGGTGTATTACGCCGACATGGACTTTGCGGATGTCCCGCTCAAAGCACTCATATCCAAAGAATACGCCGCCCAGCGTGTAAAACTGATCGATCCCCAAAGGGCCGCACAGCACGTCGAGCCCGGCAGGCTCAAAGGCTCTCCCGATACGATCTATCTAACAGCCGCGGACAAAGACGGCAACATGGTCTCGTTAATTCAGAGCATTTACTACGGATGGGGCTCGAGTTTTGTGCCGGACGGCCTGGGATTCTGCCTGCAGAACCGCGGCCAGTTGTTTTCGCTCAATCCGGCCGATCTTAATAAACTGGAGCCTCACAAACGGCCGTTCCACACGATCATCCCGGCGTTTGTAACGAAAGAAAGCGAGCCGGTCTTCTCATTCGGAGTAATGGGCGGCGATTTTCAGCCGCAGGGACATGTCCAGGTGCT
>JAFGPJ010000184.1 GCA_016936275.1 Sedimentisphaerales bacterium | reverse complement strand
TAGTCAAAATTAACCTGGGTGCTCAAAAAGGGAAAAAATTGAGAACCCCCCATTCAAATATAACCGCCCCCAAAACTTCTATGATGTTAAGTTTACTACATTGCTCCACAAAAGTCAAGAGTTTTCACTGGCAGCCTGCGTGTGCGGCTGAGAATTTTTTAAATGTGTCCCTGATATGTGAAAAACAAAACAGTTTTAGGACCAAAGCAGTGATTTGAATGTATACCGGGACAGAATTTTTGCGCATCTATACCGGCTTTATTTTAACAAATGAAATCCTGCTGAAATTGCGGGTGGAAGAACATACAGCGTAAAGAAACGAGGGACAGTTCCTGTACGGAAAGTGTTTTGCTAATCTGTCAATTGAGCCGTTATTTACTGATACAGAAATGTGCTGCCGGGCTTAAAGGCGGGATATGAGCGCAAAAACTGAGGGCTGACCCTGATGACCAGCCCCCCATTGAAGAAAGGAGTATTATGATGCCATGTTACGTCCTATTCCGTTCGCTAAATCATTTAGAACATGCTGGCGGGAAAAAACCACTGATGAACCGTATCTGATTTTCTCCCCTCGCTACTCCCTTGCTCATGCTTGTTCTATAAAAATTATACGCGATTTTTTTGCAAATGCCAAATGTAATTTTCCTGTAACGAGCATTTTATAAGTTCAATACCACTCAACAACGGCATAGATTTGATCAACCGATGTTTTTCCCGGACCGGCAGCGTCATTATTTTGAACCTGGATCTGAAGGGAATTGATTTTTTTGGCCGTATCCACGGCACTTGTAACGTCCCACGAATCAGTCGCTTCACTGTCCTGTCCCTGCCGGACCGGGGCCTCGATGGACGCCCAAACATCCGGTTTGGACGGCCAGCCTGTCCCGACGGACCAGACCAGTTTGCCTTTTGTAAAAGATGGATCCTCGAAATGCTCTATATAAACAACGACTGATACAATGGCCGCTCCTTCTGGAATCGAAGGATCGGTAAAACGATAGCATGTGTATGAAAGCGGCACGGTTTCCAGACGGTCGTTATCACTCGTCTGGATTACGGGAATCCTGTCTTTCGCCGACAATTTTTCGTTTCCCTTCTGGTTAAAGCAATCCGTAACGGTCAGCGTGTTTTTCAAAGGCGAGTCAAGCGACGCGACAGTAATCGTAAACGATTGAGTATCCAT
This sequence comes from Sedimentisphaerales bacterium, assembly GCA_016936275.1. Classification (GTDB taxonomy): domain Bacteria; phylum Planctomycetota; class Phycisphaerae; order Sedimentisphaerales; family Anaerobacaceae; genus JAFGPJ01. The sequence goes on along the minus strand of JAFGPJ010000184.1, from coordinate 3,689 downwards.
GGCCCGGGTTTTATAGTTGTCTGCAACCCTGACCGTCACATCATGGGTCCCGGCATTAGATCTCGTCGGCTTCCACTCGATCAATCCCGTAGCCTCGTTTATAGTCATGCCTTCCGGTTTTTTTATCAGAGAATAAACCAGCTTATCTCCCGGGTCCGGGTCTTTAGCCATAACCTGGTATGAGTATGGAGCCCAGACTCTGGCCGTTTCGACAGGTTTTGAAGTAATCGACGGCGCATCATTGACAGCATTTATTGTCACGTTCACGTTAGCAGTGTCGGTACCGTCTTTACCGTCGCTAATTGTGTAGGTGAACGTATCTTTACCGGAAAAATTCGGAGCCGGGGCATACGTCAGTGTGCTGTTGGTGTTTATCGTTACTGAGCCATTGCGGCCCTGAGAGGCCTTGACAACCACGAGCCGATCATTGTCCGGATCCGTATCGTTTTTCAGCACGTCGATTGTTACAATCGGCACATCTTCCTGCGCCGAGGCATCATCGTCGTTCGCTATCGGCGGATCGTTGCCCGGCGTTACTGTAATTGAAACCGTTGCCGCATCGCTGTCAACTTTGCCGTCGTTTACTTCAAAGGTGAAGCTGTCCTGCCCATTGAAATCGCGTTCGGGATCATAGCTCAGGCTGGGCGCCGTTCCGGTCAGACGCCCATGGGCGGGTTCTGTGATAACACTGTACGTCAGCGGATCTTCATCTTGATCGCTGCCCTTAAGGGTAATCGATACCGGCGTGTCTTCTTTTGTTGTTACGCTGAAAGGTTCGGCCACAGGCTGCTTGTTGGCCTTGCTGGCAACGATCACGACAAATGCGATTACTAAAAGAACGGCCAATCCCGCGAAAATAATTAGTTTTTTGTCCATCGTGCTCCTCCTTAATGAATTCGAACGCCTTTACTATCATATTCTGTGTGATCAAACAATCGCCGGATGCTACCGAAAATCCACCCCGGGGTCTTTATAATAATCGCGCCCCCGAGTCTTATTATATTATACTTTAATTGCTTCTGGTCTGCGAACTTTTTTTCAGGAAATTTTCAGCAGGAACTACTGATAGCACTACCATAAAGAAAACGGCTGCATAACAATAGATATTGACTTTAATCCAGCGGATTTTCTGATCAAGTTCATTTTCTTGTGAATCGGTCGAAGACCGTAATGACGGGCAGGGCATTGCCGTCGTCGTCGAACATGCCCCGGCTTCGAAGGCCGCCGGCAACGGCGGGCTCCCACCAGAAGATACCTTTGCCCCGGTTGTGAGGTGTGCTTAAAACTAATCGATGCACTTCGTCGAGGAACTGCCGCTGGCCCTCAGGCATTTCCGGGAAAGGTGCCGGTTTGTCTTTGTATTCGGAAGGTCTCCAGTTGTATGCCACTTCCACAAGGATGATGTCCTTCTGATATGTATTGGCCATGAAGATCAAATTCTCTCGGAGATCGAGGAGCGTACCGTGCCACCAGGGATAATAAGACTGCCCGATGACGTCGTATTCGATTCCGTAGGAATGCCATTTGTCGAAGAAATCTTTTGTTCGTTTTTTATCGGCGCCCCGATCTATATGAACCATGATTTTGGGGCGTTGCTCGTTGCCCCGACCGGCATCGACGCCGTTAATGCCGGCCTTCATCAGCTCAGCGAAATTGTCCCAGTTGTCCAGCAGCCTGCCGTCCGGCCATAGCATGCCGTTGATGATTTCGTTGCCGGGCTGAACCATGTCCGGCAGGGCACCGGCCTGCCGAAAAGCGATAATCGTATCCCGGGTGTATTCGAACACTGCCTGCACAATCTCATCGTGCGACTTACCCTCCCATGCCTTCGGGATAAACTGTTTGCCGGGATCTGCCCAGGTATCGGAATAGTGATAGTTCAGCAGGAATTTGAAACCGAGTTTCTTCGCTTCTTTAGCAAGAGCAATAGTGTAATCGAGGTCATTAGGCAGCCGCGTGGGTGTGTGGAACAGCCGCAGTCGGATCCAGTTATAGCCGTGGTTTTTGAAGATTTGTAGGCCGGGCTTCGCCTGGCCATCGTCCTTGAAAACGGTTCCCCGCTCCTCAGCCTGCTTCAGAAAAGAAAGGTCGGCGCCTATAGCGTAATCGTCGGCATAAACTGTGCTGTAAAGCGGGAATCCGGCGGCGATAAAAATTACGGTAAAAAGCAGACTTTTATGTGCTCCATTCGCTCGAATCATAATAAACCATCTCCTTTCTATATTCAAATAAACCTGCCTGGGCAACCGTTTAGAGCATTGTACTAAGTGAGAATTCTACTGCAACTGGTTTAATCCTGCTTTTGTTGGGTGAAAAAATATAATATGTTTTTTATTGACTTTTCACTGGAAATACTGTAAATATTTATCTGTTGTTTTTTAGCGGATTCGGAACAATGGTAGGGTCATGACCATGTATAAACGACAAGGCTTCACATTAATAGAGCTATTGGTGGTGATTGCCATCATTGCGTTATTAATGGCGATACTGATGCCGGCACTTCAGAAAGTCAGAGAGCAGGGCAAGAAAATTGTCTGCTCCAACAACCAGAAACAAATCGGCATTAGTTTTAATATGTACGGCTCAGAAAACGACAATAAGCTGCCGCTCAACCAGGGAGGATACTGGCTGTGGGATATCGCTTACAGCACAACCGACTATATTATGGATACCGGCGGCGACAAACGCACGTTTTATTGCCCCGCAGACCCGACTAAAGATCCGGAAATGGCCATCTTCTGGCAGTACGGTCAGAATCCTGACATATCAGAAGATTCAGACTGGGTTGTGGAGCCACAAACAGGACGTGGCGGCATTTATCGAGTCACCAGTTATTTCTGGATGATGGATACCGTACAGGGAAGACCTGAGCCACCCGAGGGAGAGCCGGCAAAACAATGGGTAAAGACTCTTACATGTAAACAACCGGCAGCAACCGAACTGATTACGGATGCGACCCTCAGCACAGGCCCCGACGTCGAGACAGCCAGCTTTGTAGAAGTCCCCGGAGGTTTATGGGGTCGCTGGCAGATCTACGACCGTACTAACCACCTTGGCCGCGGCGCCAAACCCGTCGGCACCAATATCCTCTTTGTTGACGGGCATCTCGAATGGCGACTATTTCGTGACACGGTAGTTCGCTACTCGCCACCCGGCATGCCGTATCATTGGTGGTAATGCGAACGAAAAAGATAAGCATCCATGGCATCTGCTTGATCCGCAATCCAAAGATTCAATCTACTGAATTACTCATGGCTGTATATACCTTAGACATCACATATCAGGGGGTATATTCATAGGCCCCGATATCGACAATCTTCGGATACGCCGGCTCATCCGCCACGCCGGAATCTACTGTATCGGGATCATCTGCAAAGCGAGCCAGGCCGGCCAGATCCAGAGGTATGCGTTCCAGCAGGTCATCATCGAGGTCGAGATCATCGGTGTCTGCCGGAACCGCCGTGTTATTGCCGGCGTCGACACAGGGCGATCCCGCTCGCAGGCTAAGGTCATCATCTATCGTTCCAACTACTTCATCAGCACCAGCAGGATCTTTGAATCTCGGATTTGTATCTATATTGCCTTCGCCTTGTGTAATATTGGCCCATCCCAATCGGGGGATTTCCTCGATTTCGTCGTTGAAAACACTGTAGGAGATTATTACCTCGGCCAGATTATCATCACCCTGT
>JAFGPJ010000183.1 GCA_016936275.1 Sedimentisphaerales bacterium | reverse complement strand
CGGACCGTCGTTCCCGTCTGGCCGACCTGATGGTCGTGGTCGATAAAGCCCAGGTCAACCGCCGCTCTGGTTGCCGCAGGCGCTCCGCCGAGGCAGTTCGCCAGGTCCCATATGAGCTTGAAATTGTCCTTGCTTCCGACGCCCGCTCCCCCGGCAACAATTATCCTTGCGGCTTTTAGGTCCACTTTCTTCGGGCGTTTGTGCTCTTCGAGAATCTCCAGCGGCAGATCTGATTTGGCGAGTGTCACCTTCTCTTCTATGACCTGGCCTTTTCGCTTCACGTCAGGCTCGGGCATCGGCATGACACCCTCGCGAACTGTAGCCATTTGCGGCCAGCGATCCAGGTTGATAATCGTCGCGACGATATTTCCGCCGAAGGCAGGCCTTATCTGGAACAAAAGGTTCTTGTGCACCTTCTTGTCTTTGGCGGTTTCGTGGTCGCCAATCTGCAGGTCCGTGCAGTCGGCGGTAAGACCCGCCTTGGTCGCGCTTGCTATCCGCGGCGCCAAATCCCGCCCGGCAACCGTCGCTCCGTAGAGCACAATCTGCGGCTTATGCTTGTGAATCAGCTCGTAAATCACCTTTGCATAGCTGTTCGTCTGGTACGTCCGCAGCAGCGGATGCTCGGCGAGGTAAACCTTGTCGGCACCGTATTGTATCAATTTTGTCGTCAGGTCCCTGACGCCGTCGCCGAGGACGACCGCCGCCAGTTTCACGCCCAGCGTATCGGCCAGATGCCGGGCTTTGCTCATCAGCTCGACCGGCGTATCTTCCAACTGCCCGTTATGCTGCTCGGCAAAAACCCAAACTTCGCCTTTTCTATTTACCTCTATCATAATTCGTCGCTCGTGTCTCGTGTCTCATATCTCGTAAATTCTGATTTATGCCTTATGCAATAATTTTGTCCGCGATTAATTCGTGTATCATATCTGATACGGCCGTTTCAGTTGGCTCGATTTGTTTGGTTTCTTTTGCCGCTAAGATGACGCTCTGGATGCGATGGACCTTTGTCGGCGAGCCGTTCATACCGCACCAGCCCAGGTCGGCCTCGACAGCGTCAAGGTCCCATTGTTTCATCAGCAGGCCCTGCTCTATCAATTTGCCGCACTTGTGCTCGGCCAGCTCTTTAATTTCAGTTTGGTCGGCATCGGGATTTTGAGCTTTAATTTTCTGCTCGACTTCAATCGGTGCCAGGGCGTTCTTGTATTTCATCATTTTTTTCGCCGCTGCGACTCTCGGCTCGTTCGCGTCGCCGACTACGGTCAGCAGGACCGGCAGCTCGGCTTTTACCATTTGCCATCCGTTGCCGATGTTCCGCCGGGCAGTAATGGTCCTGCCCGAAAGCTCGGCAAGCTCCTCGACATAGGTGATTTGTGTCAGGCCGAGTTTCTCGGCCAGTTGCGGGCCAACCTGTGCGGTATCGCCGTCAATGGCCTGTCTGCCGCAGAGCACGATGTCGTGGTTTATTTTTTTAACGGCACAGCTCAGGATATAACTGGTCGCCAGCGTATCGCTTGCCGCACACCGGCGGTCGGTCAGCAGAATTGCTTCATCAGCCCCTCGGTAAAGCGAGTCTCGAAGCATCTCGCTCGCCGCCGGCAGACCCATAGTTATCACGGTAATGTGCCCGCCGAACTTGTCCTTGATTTGGAGCGCCATTTCGAGGGCGTTAAGGTCTTCCGGGTTGAAAATGGCCGGCAGCGCCGAACGCTTGACCGTCCCGTCGTCGTTCATCACGTCGCCCGTAATCCTTTTGGTATCAGGCACTTGCTTTATCAATACAACGCAGTTGTAACCCAACTGTTTTCTCCTTAATTTTTATTGTTTTTATCAATGAAAAGTCTCACTTGAGATACAATATACGAAATAAGAGATGCGCATTTTAGCGGGATTTGCCTCCATGTCAACCCTAAAGATGGGATGATTCGTGATTGGGCGAATCAATAAAGCAGTATTCCGATGTTGTTCGTTAAATATCGCCGGGCGCCTTGAACTCGACGTCGTTGACGAAAACTTTGCCGTCGCCGGCGATGCGAACGCGGTCGCCTTCATCGAATTCGCCGATTCGACTTCCATTGATGGTTAGCCGGCGTTCGACGACGCTGCAACTGATATTTTTACCTTCGAATGTGATCTCGTTGAAATTCTTTGAAAAGTTACCCTTTCCCTCCGGCCAAATATAAGTGACATTGTCGAATCCGGTTGAAATCATATAGTCGCTGCTGCTGCTGAAGGAGCGGTCGGCGAAATCAGGCTGGAAGATTAGATGAGTTGAGGAGCGATACATGCCGTCATTCTGTCTGGCGTGAACCGTGCTCTTTGCGCATCCGACCGCGAGCAGGCAGAATGTTAGTATTATCAAGATTGCATTTTGTTTTTTGTTCATGTCTGTCTCCTTATTATCTCTCATCCTTTTGCATGGAAATTTTCATTCGAGATACATTTAAGACATGTGCATCTTAACCGGTTTGGCAGGCTAAGCAAGATTAAAAAAAACAGAATATAGAAGTCAAAATTCAGGAGACAGAAGTTGTTACAGGTTTGTCACAAACTAATTAAAGAATGCTCTGCAGGATTTTTATGTATGGCGTTTTCTTAATAGCGCCAGAAAGCCCAGACCGAGAAGAATAACGGTGGCCGGTTCAGGGATGGGACTGTACGTAAAATTATCCAGCATTGTTGCCCCTTTAGTGACATGTATGCTGGTAATGAATTGGTTGCTGGCAATACCCAGAAAGCCGTACTCAGCACCGCTTCCTATGACACCGTCGATAGCATCACCTTCAAAAATCGCTTCTTCGACCAGACCATCGTCTCCGTATGCCTCAAGCGTCAGATAGGGGTAAGGCTCATCATAGGGTGGATCAGGATTGTTTATCACCCAGAATCCAAATGCCCGAGTGGGGAAAGACATATTGATTATGAAATCATCCTCGTTTCCGGTTGGTATTCCAATCTCCGGCGAGCCTCCTATAGCCTGAGCTTCGTCGAACGCCGGGCCGCCGTCGTTTACCCAGCTAATATCCGGCTCGAACGTGAATCCATAATGAGCGTACTCGTCGGACGGCATCGATTGCGATTGCCCCCATCCAATATTGAGTTTGTTGCCCAGGCCGTCCGTCTCGAATGTTATAACTATGTGTGTCTTATCAGAGAAGAAATCCGAATCCGTGATGATTATAGCCGAAGCCGGCCGGCTGCTAAATGCCAGACTAATCACAGCAGCAAGAAATGTAAAAGCCCCTTTCTTCATCGACCTTTCTCCTCAAAGAGTAGCATTTTGCGATCATAAACACTACTGCATCTCATGTTCGAGTTTAATTCTATCATGCAGATACGGACTTTACAAGAAAAAAATCTCTGTAAAAATTATTTTTCTGCTGGAATAAAAAGCCCTTCACAAACCCTTATTTCAACATGATACACGAAAAAAATAGTCTTCAGGACGTCAGTAATTCGTATTCCATCTCAAATTGCCGCTTATGCTTCGCTTCCTGCTCGACCAGCGAGAGAAAAGTCTCCTGAAACTCCGGCTCGGTGAATATCGAAGCCAGCCTGGTATAAAGACCCTGCGAAGCGTTTTCCTTCTTTATAGCAAATACGAGCAGCTCAGGATAATCCATGTCCGGATGCGGCTCGACATCGTCCAGCTTCTCGGCGATGCCGAGGCCGTCGATTTCTTCACGTACCAGGGCGTTCCTTCCGGCCCTGACGGCTTTTAACTTTTCGTGGTGCTGCCGCTCTTGCTGTGCGAAATCTTCGAGGGTCTTGCGCATCCAGGGATTCTCTGCTGTTGCCGCCATTTTCGTATAAAGTTCCGCCGACTTGCTCTCTTCCGATATAGCAAAGTCCGGCACATCGCTCACGGAGCTGAGTTTTCTGATTGCTCATCGTCCTGACGCTCGTCTTCCGAGGCCTGCTGAATCTCTTTAATAATCTGCCGGGCCTGCTCCGCATGGTCGGCCGGAACGAGCACGCGAGGAACCATGCCGTCAAGGCAGTATGCCCCCTGCAGATTCTCGTTGTCGATTAGAACGGGGATTCCGGCATTCTCGAGGTTCGCCTTCATCAGGTAAGCAAACGTAATATCGCTCGCGGCAAAAACTTCCACATAATCCATACAATCACCCCTTTCGCAGAAACGGTTATAAGCTTTGTGATAATTGTATCGATTATATGCTGTTGTGCAAGCTAAGAGTATAGAAAACAGCATTGTTCCATACGTATGGGTGCATGTCATCTTTGTAGGTAAAGAACAGAAAGAGCCATCCCCATCCCGATAACGGCAATCGGGATGATGCTGCCACCCAATCCGGATTAGCAAAAAACGGGTGGCAGCCTCAAAGCCGCAGGCTTTGGGGATGGCTGCACCTACATTTGTGACACGCACCCTACGTATCGAATGTAGCAGAAAACGCTTGACTTTCGCATGAATTTGTTGCTATAATAATGTTTTAGGGGTGTATCGCGGGCGATCACGTTGGAAATGGAACGACGTGGCGTGCAGGATGCTCACCGTAGTTATCCACGTTTTTTCAGTTCAGCAAAGGATTCGACAGAATTATGATTGAATGTGATATAAACGCACGTTAAGGCTGTGGGTGTAAAGTTTTCGATTATGTCTATAAATAGAAGATATCTGTCAGGTCTTTTAGCGTTGAGTTTCCTGCTGGCAGT
>JAFGPJ010000020.1 GCA_016936275.1 Sedimentisphaerales bacterium | reverse complement strand
TGTGACTCTATAAAGCCACTCTTTAGCAGCAATCGAAATGACGGCGGCGATGAAAACTCCGAATCGCGGGGTGGTTATTTCGTCTCTGGCGATGGCCAAAGTGGCGTAGTAAATCATCGCCCCGCCGACAACAATCAGGATTAAAGCGACCAGGCCGCCCGAGAAAGTTTCCGCCCGCCCGTGGCCATAGGGGTGACTCTGGTCGGGTTCCTTCGAACCAAGACGCAAACCCAGCAGCACAGCGACATCGGTGGCAATATCGGAAAGCGAATGAATCCCATCGGCTATGAGTGCCAGCGAAGCCGCGGACAAACCAATAGCGACTTTGATAACCGACAGAGCAATATTAACCGCCATACCTATATATGTGATAGATTTTATTCGTCCGGCAGCTATTGCTTGTTTATCATTTTCCATTAGCGCGCCAACGTTTTAATCCTTACCGCTGCTACCTGATTGATATTTTTAAGTATCAGTTCAACCTGCATACGTAGATTTCGTTTACGAAATCGAGCTCCCCAAGCTCATTAATCGCTTTTTCATCGGGTTCTTTATCCAGACTGACCGCCAGTATCGCTTTCTGCTCGGCCGGTTTTTGTCCAACGCCCATCGTGCAGATATTGATGTTGTGTCTGCCACAGATGGTGCCTACCGAGCCGATTACGCCGGGCTTGTCGTCGTTGAAAATCACAAGGACACTGCCCTGCGGCGTCACTTCGATATTAAAGCCGTCAACTTCGATAATCCGCAACAGCGTCCCCCCGAATACCGAGCCGGTCACCGTTCGTGTGACCTTATCTGTCACGACTTTGGCGCTGAAGCTCGAAGCAACATCTTTGACTTCGGCGTTTTTCGTCTCGTCGATACTGATGCCGCGTTCCTTTGCAAGAACCGGCGTATTGACCATGTTCAGCCGCATCTCGAAATGCTTTTGCAGCAGGCCTACCGAAAAACCGAGCGTCGCCGATTCGACGGGCATCTCGGCAATCGAACCGCGATACTGAACCTGAACTTCCTGTATCTGGCCCGGCGCGATGGTGCTGAGCATGGCGCCTACTCGCCTTGCAAGCTCGGCATATTGAGTGACAATAGCCGGGGCGGCGCCCGCAGTGGACGGAGCGTTCAGAGCGTTGCGGACCGGCCCGCCCTTGATCGCATCGACAAGAATTTCTGCCGCCTCGACGGCAACCTCGATCTGGGCCTCCTCGGTGCTTGCGCCGAGGTGCGGCGTGACAATACAATTGTCGAACTCGCTGAAACGCGTGTTCTCCGGCGGCTCCTTCGGAAAGACGTCCAGAGCGGCGCCGGCGATGCGTTTGTCGGCAAGCGCTTCGTAGAGCGCATCTTCATTGATAATCCCGCCGCGAGCGCTGTTGACCAGCCGCACGGTCGGCTTCATCATTTCAATCTGCTCGGCGCCGATCATGTTCAACGTCTGCTCATTTCTTGGCACATGCACGCTGATATAGTCGGACTGTTTGAATATGTCATCCAAATCCTTACATATCTGGATGCCCATTTTTTCCGCATCAGGCGGAGCTGTAAGGGGATCGTAGCCCAGGATTTTCATATTGAAACCCGTTGCCATCCGGGCCACAGCCATACCGATCCTTCCCAAACCGATTATACCGAGCACCTTGTTGTTCAACTGGTTGCCCATATATTTTTTTCTGTCCCATGCACCGCCTTTGAGGCTGTTGCAGGCGGGCACGACGTTGCGGCTCATTGCAAAAATCAGGGCCATTGTGTGCTCTGCTGCGCTGAGCGTATTTCCGCCGGGAGTATTCATCACCAGGACGCCCTTGCGAGTCGCTGCTGGAACATCGATATTATCTACGCCGACGCCCGCTCTGGCGATGCCTTTGAGTTTGCCGGGATTGGCTAAGACCTTAGCGGTCACCTTCGTGCCGCTCCGGATAATCAAGCCGTCATGTTCGCCGATAATGTTAGCAAGCTCATCTTCGCCGATACCGGTCTTAATGACGGCTTCGACGCCATCCTGGGAATTCAACAAATCAATACCTTCCTGTGCAAGCTTGTCCGTAATCAGAACCTTTATCATATTGTGACTCCAAATACAATTGACGATTTTTACTTATGATCCCTCGGCTTTGCCCGGGACAGGTTTTCGATTTGAAAACCGACATTCGGCAATCACAAATCGAAAATCCCCTATAATTGTAGCGGTAATTAGAAAAAATGCAAGCCAAGAAAAATGAGGTAATTATGTGTGTCGTTTACACAAAGAAAGAAAGAAAAAAACTAAAAGAAATCTGAAATCCCCCAATTATCCTGCGGATATATCCTGTATTCTTCTTTTTAATCAATTAAACGGGGCCTATGCTTTATCATCAAGCATAGGCCCCTAAATAGTGCTATCCTGATTCAGGTTTTCCTCCATCGAGGATGTCAATACTTTACAAAGTCAGCTAATCTATTCGATCGGACCTTCGGCAAAGCTGGCTGCAATCTGCTCGGTACTGAGGGCTACGTCGTAGATGTTAAACTCATTGACCGAACAATTCATCGTTGGATCTACGCTGTAAATTCCCTTACCAAGAAAAACAAAATCGTTGCTCACACCGCTAATTGTTGTAGTATCGCCCATCGGTGCCGTACCTATCAGAACACCGTCTACATAGTAGGCGAGCTCTTCTGCCGTAATAGTTAATACATAATGATGCTCGATACCATCATTAAGCTCAGGGCTGCTTACGCCGACTTCATCTTCCCAGGGATTAACCTCATCGGGAGTATTTGCAATCGCTCCTCTGTTCATCTGATCTCCACGGCCGGTTGCGATAAAGATGTAATCCTTACCCATTCCGTTGTCCCACGTTCCGCCAAAAGACGCCGTCATGCTAAACGGATTGTCAACCGACTGAGTCGACCAGAGCTCCAGAGTCATCTCAGAGTACGTGTTAATAGCAATAACATCACCGGGCATTTCCATCCAGTCGCCGTCACCGTCTACAACGAGCGAACCGTCGACTATCGCCGCGTCGCCCACCAATACACCATCGGCATCCCCGACGCTATCATTGCCTGTACCATCTTCGAACGTGTACGAGTGGACAGGTTTTATTGGTACACGAAAACCAGCAAGATAGAGAATCTCGCTTTCAGATAAAGCCTTGTCATAAAGCATGATCTCATCAAGCATGCCGTCGAATAAACGGCCGGTTGCCTCCGGATTCTCGCCTATGAGCATAGAGAATTGATTGATATCAATTCCGCCGGTATCAGGATTGGAAGCATCCGCTTTCCCGTTGATATAGACAGTAGCGCCTACATTAGTATCGTAGGTTGCAGCGACATGATACCATTCACCGAAGGCAAGCTCAGTCGCCGTGTTTGCGGCCTGCCAGCCTCGGCCTCCGCCCGAGAACGCATAGTGAACGCCTGTGGTTGTGTTGTTGAAGCCAAGTCTCCATGCGTTTTCACCTTTTGCTACCATAGCCATCCATGCAGCGGTGTGCGACCTGACGTTGACCCAGGTCGAGACTGTCATCGCATCGGCAAAGCTGAATTCCGCGACGCCGCCGCAGTCCACGTAGTCATCGCCGTTGAGATCCAGCGCCATGCCTTCCACGCCAGCGGCAAAAGTCGGATCGCCAATAGCAGTCCCATCGAGACCGTTGCCGGAGCTGTCCGCTAAATCGTTCTCGAATGCGTAGTGTGCAGTAAGGCCGTCAGTGCCTGGATTGACCGGAATGACAGGAATCATGTACTTGACGGCATTGAGGAACATCTTTTCACCGTCGGGATACAAATCATATAAAGCAGCAGCTTGTCCACCTGTTACGCCATCAGGCTCGCGACTGCCGGTCAGGAAGACCAGACGTGGTCCGCCCAGTACATCATCAGGGCTACCGCTGGAATTCTGCAATGTAGCTCCAGCAGGCAATTCGGCGATAACCATACCGCCAACAGGGCCTGTGTCCGCCGATACTTCCGCGATCATGGCCAGAACCGTCCCCTCTTCATCGAGGTTATTGTTATTGATCGAGATACCCCGTGATATAATACTTGGATC
>JAFGPJ010000182.1 GCA_016936275.1 Sedimentisphaerales bacterium | reverse complement strand
TTCGAAGTGCCCAGGGTCATTGTCAGGATGAGGGACCCGGCGTATAAGAACGCCTATATCGTTGCCGGCGTAAACTCGATTATTCGTGTGACCGACCTTATGGTCAGCCAGATGTTGATGGACATCGAAAACCCCGAAGTGCGCCGAATTACAACGATAGGCGGCGGCAAGGCTGACATATTCTTAGTCAAGGTGCCGGACGGGGCGAATGTCGCTGGAAAGAGTATTAAGGACATTGTCGGCAGCCGCCACTTCCCCTCCGAGTGCACTTTCGTCGCCGTTTACGACCAGAAATCGGAGATGTTCTCCATCCCGCGAGGCTTGCAGGTAATCAATGAGGGCAACGAACTATTCCTGATCTCCGCCGCCGAGAACATAAAAAAAGCCGTAGACTTCCTGACCGCTAAAAAGAGACACTAACGCCTCAGCTTACGAAATCCGAAACGATTTCGAAAAGATCACAAACATTTCAAGTGTTTAATTATTCTTCTAGTATAATCGGTCTTAATCCATCATCCGCGTGCGAGTCGGCTATTCTATAAATTCGCACCGCACGGATAAAAACTCTGAGTTGATGATTGACTATTTTGTTCTGTATATTATTATTGTGTTGCTAACGATAAGTGTAGTATATTATTATTTAGATTTTAAAGAAATAAGCGGATTGAAAGTGAAAGAAAAATTTGAAGAAAAAGGGCATCGAATTTATTTGGGCGATGCTTTGGAAGTTTTGAAGACTGAGATTCCTTCAGAATCAGTAGATCTCATTTTTGTTGATCCTCCATACAACATCGGAAAAAAATTCGCTGACTTCCACGATAAGTGGCCTTCTGATGAGGAGTATGCGAAATGGGCATATGAATGGATCGATGAATGTATAAGAGTTCTTAGCCCAAAAGGTACTCTTTATGTGATGACCAGCACACAGGCAATGCCTTACTTTGATTTGTATATAAGAAAGAAACTGACCATCCTTAGCAGGATCATATGGCGATATGATAGTTCAGGTATGCAGGCGAAAAAATACTATGGCTCTATGTATGAACCCATACTTCATAGTGTGAAAAATGTAGGAGAGTACACATTCAATGCTGATGCAATCAAGGTCGAGGCCAAAACCGGATCCCAACGGAAACTAATAGATTATAGAAAAGCGGTGCCAACACAATATAACACGGAAAAGATACCTGGAAACGTCTGGTACTTTCCGCGCGTACGTTATCGTATGGATGAATACGAGAATCATCCTTCACAGAAACCGGAAGCCTTGCTCGAAAGGATAATCAAGGCAAGTAGTAATAAAGGTTACGTTGTTTTAGATCCTTTTGCTGGCTCATTCACTACTTGTGCTGTTGCAAAGCGTCTCCAACGAATGTCGATTGGTATTGAGTCTCAGGAAGAATATCTCAAAATTGGATTGCGTCGGGTTTTTGGTTGGCATAAGTACAATGACGAAAAGCTAATCCCTCCTGAAAAAACAAATGTGCGTAGGAATTGGAATGGAAAACGCATTGTAGACAAGACCGGAGAATTGTTCCATGCCTTCAGTGAAGCATGACTTTACATTAAAAATCATGGAAATCATGAACTCCCACTTTGCTGAACAAAGTGAAAAGGTATTTAATGAGAGCGAATTGCTTCAATATCTTAACATTAAGACGAAAGCGGCTAATCGAGGCTCGAAGTCTCGTTCAGGATTCGCTAACCATTACGCGATTTTTGTGCTTGTTGAAGACTACATTAACCGAGGATTTCATGATCATGGAGCTATGAAGAATATGAGGGTGCGCAATTTTCAGCACTTTTTCGTCGGCAAAGAGAGCTGCCGTTTGGCAGCAAGCTTCAAAATCACGCTTTGAATCACAGGCTAAATGAGGAATTTAAGAAATACTTCCCAACAACGGAATACCTTCCAATTATTCGTGACGCCGAAACAAACCGTTACTGGATTAATGAGAATCTTCTCAGCATTATTGTCGACGAAGAAGTTGTCAATATCGCTCTTGCTGTCAAGGATATCATTCAGGCATATATTGAAGCAAGGCAACAGGCGTTTTCAGATTTCATGTCCTATTGTCGAGAAATGATTGATATCCAAGAAAAAGAACCGGAAAAGGCAATCGAGTTCATTCGTGGTTTATTGAGACCAAATGTAGATGCTAGAGTGTTCGAGATTGTTAGCTATGCAATTCTGAAGGAATATTATTCTGATCAGCAAATATATTGGGGCTGGTCGCCAGATGAACTCAACGCAGAATTTCTAGTTCTTTATAAAACTGGTAGAACAAATGCTAATGATGGTGGAATAGATTTTGTAATGAAACCCCTCGGTCGTTTCTTTCAAGTCACGGAAACTGTAGACGCTGGTAAGTACTTTTTGGATATTGATAAAGTACAGAGGTATCCTATAACATTCGTTGTAAAGACAGAACAAGATGTTTCTAGTGTATTGACCAAAGTCAAGGAACAAGCCGAGTTAAGATATAGAGTCAAGGCAGTAGTAGCAAAGTATATGAACTCAGTCGAGGAAGTTATAAATATACCTGAGCTTTTGAGTCGTTTTGATGAAGTTTTACGAAAAGAAAAAGGAAAAGAAGTAATTGAAGAGATAGTTCTTCAGAGTCGAGTAGAATTTAATGTAGAGGCAGAAGAGCAGGATGTCCTTGCATATAATAAAGCTACAGATAAAAATAATCCCTAATCCAAAATCAATTTTATCTTACTGTTTAAAGGAATAGGGAGTTGTAGGATCATACTTTTTTACAATTCATTTTCGTATTTTGTTACGAATAAGCAAAAAAACAGAATTCGAGAATTCCCAGAACGCAATACATAGCACGCAGCACGGAGAATTAATAGAGAACGCCGTGTAATGGAGACCTTGAAATTTACGATTTACGATTTTACCGCGTAATCCGTGAAATCTGCGTTCATCCCACGATAGATCCTTCGGCGGAGTTTATCTTGAGCGCAGCCGAACGGGTTCAGGGCGCCTGTGCGCGCAGGCCCGAAAGGCGCGGACCGCGTGCTCGGCGATAAAGAACGCTGTGTAATGGAGATTTTTCTGGAATAAGCCAGACATTTCGTATTGCCGGTCGTAGAATGGATAAAAACAGAAGACAGAATACAGGAGACAGAAGACCTTGATATTTATGATTTACGATTTTCGATTTATGATTTTTTCTTTTAATCCGCGTAATCAGCGAAATCCTCGGTTTAATTCGTTGGTATTTTGAAAAAACAAACCCAATTTTCCGATGGGTGAAATTGGTGTAAGGTCTTATATGAAAGGGGATTATGAAGAAATTCAAGCCTTGAAAGCGGCGGAAAAACAAAGCCAAATTAATGGTTCATGGTTCGTGGTTCATAGTTCGTTGCAAAGACAAGGAAATTCAACTTGAAAAAACAAACCCAATTTTAGTTAGCCCGCAGCACTGCTGTGGGTTGAAATGCGAGATTCGGTTGACAGTTTGGCTCCTTAGAGGTAATGTATCGCTTGATTGGGACTTTTAAGTCGTTGACTTTGCTTTGTAATTTCTTAATGGTACTTTTGTTATGAAAATTTTATTAAGTTGGTTGAGCGATTATATCAAAACTGACTATTCCGCTGAGCAAATCGTGGAAATCCTTAGCGATGTCGGCCTTCCCTGCGAGGGGATAGAAAAACTTGCTGACGATACCGTTATCGACGTCGAGGTAACCAGCAACCGCGGCGATTGTCTGGGTTATATTGGCGTGGCACGTGAATTGGCTGCTGCGACCGGCAAGGAACTCATCATGCCGAAAATCGAGCTGGATGAGTCGGAAAAGGACGTCACGGAATTTGCCGGCGTACAGATAGATGAGCCGGACCTGTGCGGCCGGTATACGGCACGGGTTATCGAGGGGCTTAAGGTAGGCCCATCGCCGGGGTGGCTAAGAAAGCGGCTTGAGGCCATAGGAATGCGGAGCGTCAGCAACGTTGTCGATGCGACCAACTACGCAATGATGGAAACGGGCCAGCCGCCCCACGCCTTCGATTACGATAAAATAGCACAGGGTAAAATCATCGTCAGAAAGGCCCTTGCCGGCGAGCGCATCGTCAGTATTGACGGCACGCAATGCGAGCTTAATCCGGACATGCTGGTTATTGCCGATCCCGGCGGGCCCGTGGCCGTAGCCGGCGTTATGGGCGGGCTCGATTCTGAGGTCGGCGAAAAAACGACGAGGATTCTTCTTGAGGACGCCTATTTCGACCCGGTTTCTGTGCGCACGACCTCTCGCAAACTTGGGCTGCCTTCGGAGGCGGCATTTCGATTCGAGCGCATAGTCGATATCGAGAAAATTGATTGGGCCTCCAAACGTACCTCGCAATTGATTGTCCGGGTGGCGGGTGGTAAAGTCGCCAAAGGCGTGGTTGACGTTTATCCCAAGAAGCCGGAGCAGAAAACAGTAACGTTACGGCTGTCGCGTCTGAATAAACTGCTCGGAATCGAGGTTCCTGCCGAAAAAGTAATGAAAATTCTCTCGGCCCTGAGTTTCGAGCCGGAAGTTAAGGACGATTTGGTGACATGCACGGTGCCCTCGTGGCGCAGCGATGTTTATCGCGAGGTTGACCTGATCGAAGAGGTCGCACGCGTGCACGGCTACGACAAGGTACCGACCGAAAGGAAGATTAAAATCGAAGTGGTGCCGGCCGATCCTCGTAACAAGTTCGCCGAATCGGTCAGAACGTACCTTAACGCCTGCGGCTTCTATGAGACGATTAATGTGGGATTTGTTAATGAATCTGTCGCCGGGCTTTTCTCGGAGGGCGGAGCTGAGCGGCATCTGTCTGTAAGGGACGAATTGAGAAAAAGCGCGAACCTGCTTCGCCAGACCCTTATCGGCTCGCTGCTCGGTGTTTTGAAAACGAACGTTAACGCCAAAAACCTGCCGTGCAGGATCTATGAGATTGCGGATACTTTTGTGCCGACCGAACAGCGAAACGAGCTTCCGATTCAGAAGACTAAACTTGCTCTGGTTAGTGATGGTGACTTCAGAGACTTGCGTGGTGTAGTAGAAGGTCTGATCAGCAGGATCAGCAAAGATGCGCAGATTGATTTTGCTCCTGCGGAATTAATCTGGGCAGAGACCGGAGCGGAAGTTTTGATTAATTCTCAGCCGGTTGGAAAAGCAGGCGTGGTGTCAAAGACGGTTAGTGACAAGCTCGATTTGAAAGACATGTTACCATGTGCCGCCGAGTTGGATTTCGAGATGCTTATGTCACTTGCCGGCGGGGCGATAAAAGTAAAACCGATTCCGAGATTCCCTGCGATACAGCGTGACCTTTCGATTATTGTTGACGAAGAAATTCGCTGGGCTGATATTATCAAAGCGGTCGAAAGCAAAGCCTGCGCCGAGCTTGAAGACGTCCAGTTTGTCGGTATATACCGCGGCAAGGGCATTCCAGCCGGCAGAAAGAGTGTCACTCTTACACTTCGGTTCAGAGACGAAGACGGGACATTGACTCACGAGACCGTTGACGGCTTCGAGAGTGACATTGTCAGGAGCCTGACCGAATCAACGAAAGCTGAGCTGCGAACCGTATGATGTGATTAGTACAGAACATCAACGGCAGAATTTACATCTATAAAATTCTGCTGTAGACAGCAGAACTATTTTGATGTTCGAATCCGAATTTAGCTTCAGAAAACCCGCCCTAACAGCCGAAAAAGCAATAAGTGGCTGAAATATGATTTCGAATATTTATTGGTGCTATTCGGTATTTTATTGACTTTCTTGTTGTGATTTGTTATAAAAGACGTTGCGGGCT
>JAFGPJ010000181.1 GCA_016936275.1 Sedimentisphaerales bacterium | reverse complement strand
TATTGATGAAATGATTGCTCGTAACGGGCTATAATTTATGTGCAAATAGTCAATAGTCATTTGTCATTAGTCAATCCTTTTACCGGAGCAACGATATGAATTTGGTCAAGTGGTTTCGAAAAAATAACAAGAAAGTAATGGCTGTCGTGGTCATAGTCATAATGTTCGGTTTCATCGGGGGCGGCGCATTGCGACAGCTCGGCAAAAGAAGAACCGGACCGATAGCCCACTTTGGAGAAAATATTAAGATAACAGACAACGACTTACTAGCAGCCCGTCAAGAGCTTGAGATCATGAAAATGCTGCGGGCCGACGCCCTGCTCAGGTCACAGGACCTGCACGGCATCTTCCTGGGCGAGCTGCTGTTCTCCGAGCAGAGGGCATCGGTGGCGCTGATAAACCGGCTCAAACAAACAATAAGATCAAACCAGTACAAAATCAGCGAAAAACAAATAAACGACTTATACAGACGCAAGGCGCCGCCCGGCATATACTGGCTGCTGCTGCAGAACGAGGCGCAAAACGCCGGGATAAGAATTTCGAACGAACAGGTTGGCGAGCTGCTCGGAAGGGTAATTCCGCAATTGTTCGAAGGCCAGACGTACAGGCAGCTAATCGGTGCGATAATCACCCGGCAGCGAATTCCGGAGCAACAGATACTAACAACGTTAAGCAAACTGCTGGCGGTATTGCAATACTCCTCTATAGTTTGCTCAAACGAAGACCTGACCATCCGGCAGATAATGCAAATGGCCCGCAACGAGGAAGAACGAATAAGCGTCGAGTTCGTAAAATTCGATTCTGCCGTCTTCGCCGAGCAGGCCGAAGCGCCGGCCGAAGACAAAATCGTCGAGCAATTCGAAAAATACAAGGCAATCGCCCCGGGCACCGTAAGCGATGAAAATCTGTACGGCTTCGGATACAAGCTGCCGGACAGAGTTCAGCTCGAATACATTGCGTGCCGGCTCGACGAGGTCAGGACAATCGTAAAGCGGCCCACCCAGGACGAGATGGGAAACTATTACAGCAGGAATAAATTGCAGCTATACACCGAGCAGGTGCCTTCTGATCCGAACGATCCCAACTCACCGACAATTCCGAAAACCAAAAGCTTTGCCGAGGTTGCCAGCAGTATTTCAAAGCAGCTCATAAAGGACAAAATAAACTCCACGGCAACGAACATCATGCAGGAAGCCAGGACGCTCACCGAAGCAGGCATGGGAGATTTGAAGATAGAGTCTGAAGAAGTGACGACCGGGCAGCTCAAGGAAAAGGCGGGTGATTACAAAACCGCCGCCGCGAAATTGAGCGAGACATACAAGATCAAAGTTTATGCCGGCCAAACGGGACTGCTCAGCCCGGTCGATATACAATCCGACGAGCAGATGGGTACTCTGTTTTTACAGGGCTACGGGCAGAATCCCGTGATATTGAGCAAGGTCATATTTGCCGTCAAGGAGCTGGCAGTAAGCGAACTTGGTCCGTTCGATGTGCCGACACCGAGGATATACGAGAACATCGGGCCGGTCAAGGACATGATGAGCCTGTATGGCAGCGAGGCCGGCGGGATAATGGCGATAGTTCGGGTAATCGACGCCCAAAAAGCCGCAGAGCCGGAAAGCGTCGATGTAACCTTCAGCACAAGAACGCTCAAATTCGACCCGAACGAAGAAGACGCCGGCAAAGATATTTATTCGGTAAAGGAAAAAGTCACCGAAGATATGAAGAAACTCGCCGTGCTGGAAACCACAAAAAGCAGGGCCGAAGAATTCATTGCCTTAACAAAAAAAGAAAGCTGGACAAACGCAATTAATAAATTCGAAGAGCTTTACGGCCAGTTGCAGCAGCGCGAACCTAACGAACCCAACGCTTTCCGGCTGCAAAATTATCCCGGCATGAGAAGAATGTTGAAAGCGAATCTGGAAACCATGGCCCTGCAGGGCCGGGGCGACCCGATGATGCCGTTTTACCTGAACGAGAGCAGGATTAACAAACAGTTCATAAATCAGCTTTATTCGCTCATCCCGCCGGACAAGGACACCGCGGAGTCACTGCCGGTGGTCATGGAATTCAAGCCGGATATGAGTTATTACATTGTCAAAGATCTCTCGGTCAAACGACTCTATCAGGAAGACTTCGAAAACTCGAAGGCCACCCGATTGTTCCGAGAGGACTACATTCAATCGCAGTCCCTGGCGGTGATCCATTTTAATCCCGAGAACATACTCAAACGTATGAACTTCAGGGCGGCAAGCGCCAAAGAACAAACAGCAGACGCCAACGCACCGTCCGAATCGGAGGCTGCATTATAATGGCGCAACGTTCAAGAGAAAGCCACATTGCTTTTTTGCTCATCGTCGGACTGGTCGGCTGGTTCGTGCCGGGAGCCGGACACCTAATGATAAATGAAAAGAAGCACGCGATTATCATCTTCGTAACCATTGCACTTACTTTCGCCGCTGGTATATATATCGGCTCGATCGGGGTTATCAATCCCATCGGAGCAAAGCCCTGGTACGTCGCCCAGGTCATGAACTCCCCGGCAGTTGCGGCAATCGGGCATATAACCGCTTCAGGAGATTACCCCGTTTACGGCAGGCCGAACGAAATCGGACAGATTTACACGAGCATCGCCGGGCTGCTCAATCTTTTGTGCATCGTAAACGCCGTTTACTGGGCCCACCTCAGACATGTCGGAGACGCTGGAGAATAAAATGCCGACGATAGCAGCTTACATAATGGCCACTTTCACCATGCCGGAACATATCGGTGTAACACCGCATTCGATGCTGTGGCTGCTGCCTCTGGTAGCGGCGATTTCCGTCGTATATAAAACCACGAAGCTGCCGAAGATAAGATTCGCCAATTTCCTGAAAGAATCGGTCGTTTTGTTCGGCTCAATCGTCATTTTCATGGCGATTACCGCTCTGATCCTGGTCGCTTTAACATGGCTGATCACGGAATAATCGCCCCCAGCCATTATTTCAAAGCATCCCTCCACATAAGCCATTTTTCTGCCTAGACACCCCGAAATTGGCTTTGTTTTCCTTGACTTATAACTCACGCTTATGGGGCATAATCCTTTGTTTCACAGAGATTTAAGCTAATTTCAATCCATTTCAAATTGGGTTTGTTTTTTCAAATTAGTTTTCAACCCCCAGAGTAAATCTGGGGGCTAAATATGATTGGGTTTGTTTGGCTTTGTTTTTTCAGAATACTGTTCAGACACAGATTTACACTGACTAACACTGATATTTTAAGTACAAAAGAGTATATAATCCGTCATCGCGAGGCCGGAGGCCGTGGCGATCTTCAATATAATGAATGAAATAGCACATATTCCGTTCGTTTTTGGCTTTGACTTGTCCGCCAATTCCTCGCCGGCATCAAGAGCCCTGGCGGATTGGCTTTGTTTTTTCAACTAAAGTGTTAGCCGCGAAAAGGCACATAAGACGCAGAGAAATAAGCAATCTTGATAAGTGATTCATAAATAATAATATCTTCTCCATTCTGTGTTCTGTCTCCTGTATTCTGAATTCTGTATTCTATTTTTATACATTCTACGACCGGCAATCGAAAAAAGCGGGCAAATTCCGGAAAAATCTCCGTGAGACAACACTCTGTAAAATATGGATTTTGTTCAAAAAGACTATCAAGATTCCCGGTACGGAATCGATAATTAGGTTAGAGAGCGGGTGTGTGTGTACGTAAAAAAG
>JAFGPJ010000180.1 GCA_016936275.1 Sedimentisphaerales bacterium | reverse complement strand
GAGGAAGTTCGCCAAGGCAAAAAAATCGCTTCCAGTCTTAACCAATATAATCTTATGCCGACTAATGTCGTGCAAATGATCAGAAGCGGTGAAGATTCAGGAACGATGAGCGACGTATTGAGAGATATTGCCAATTTCTATGCAAGAGAACTCAAAACGACGATTAAAACTGTGACATCGATGATCGAGCCGATCATGATTGTAATCATGGGTGTTTTGGTTGGCTTTATTGCGATGAGTATCATCCTTCCGATCTTCAGGATGTCCAGTATAGTGATGAATAAATAAATTCGTTGCTCCGGCCCCGGCTCGAGGCACATGTTACTATTAAGGACCAGCGAGATGCGAAATAAGAAATACAAAACCGGCTTTTCACTCATTGAAGTGTTATTTGCAGTGCTGTTGGTTGGTCTTGCAATTGCATCGCTGGTGGCGGTCAATGGTGCATTCACGAAAGCAAATGGTGCCGGAACTGATTTGTCAACTACCGAGTTTCTTATTGGACAAATAAGAGAGCTCACCATGTTGCTGCCGGTGGTTGATCCGGGAAGTGCAGTTTGGACATTCGGCCCGGAGGTTGGTGAAACGTTAGCTGGCTACGACGATTTGGATGATTTCGATGGTGCAAATTTTTCGCCGCCGATAAGTTCCGAGAGGATTCCTTTGAATGAATTTTCTGCGTTTACTCAACAGATTACGGTCGAGAATGTCAGTGCATCGAATTTCGAGCAGGTTGTCGGTGACACTACCAGCCCTTTTGTTCGAGTGACTGTCAAGGTGTATTTGAATTCGAGGGAAATCAGCTCGACGAGCTGGCTTCGGGCACGATATTAAACATTTACTATTTGATCCATTCGACTTCGCTCAGGACATGTTTATTATTTATTAATTTGGCTGCCGCCGGAGGAGGTTACAATCGAAAATCGAAAATCGAAAATCGAAAATGCCAAAGCCGGCTTTACTGTTGCAGAATTGCTGATCGCCCTGGCAATAGCAAGCATGCTGCTGGTTGCCGTAGCGGTCGCCTTTAATGCCTCGGTGACGAATTACTGTAAAAACGAGGACATCTTCAGGACAATCAATAATGCACGTCTGGCACTGTCTAGGATGACAAGCCAGCTACGAACAGCCAGCGCGGTCGATCCCGCTGCACCAAACAACGAATGCACAATGCTTACTGCTACCGGCGAGAACATAACATACCGATATAACAATGTCGATGGCAAACTTTATCTGATTACGAACGATGATCCAACCGACAGCGATTATGTGCTTTGCGATAATGTTACCGCGATGAATTGCACGAAGACCACCGCGGTCGAAGATGAAGTGATAATAGTCAAAAGCGTTCAGATTTCCATGACGGTCGCGGGCGGCGATGTTCAGAGGACGATTTCCGCCGCTGCGGTGGTCAGAAGAAATTTGAATTAATTACCACAAAAATCCTTGCCTTTTCAATTCATCCCAGCCATAATTCATTCTGCGTACTGAGTGCTGCGTTCTGAGTTGCAGTCATAGGAACTCCAACGTAAGGCATCTTGTAGACTTACGCAGAACGCAGAACGCTGTACTATGAATTAAAAATCGGGGCGATTAGCTCAGTTGGCTAGAGCGCCTGCTCGACACGCAGGAGGTCACTGGTTCAAGTCCAGTATCGCCCATTTCCCAAAACAAACCTGTCCAACAATTCGTTCCTGATGGATTGGTCGAGTAGATGTAAAGCTCTATTATTCAGACATGTTTTGTATTCTCTGCTTCTCCTGTCTTTCGATTGAGGAGTGCCACAATATTCGCCTTGCAATAAAGTTTTACGCACCTAATAGAACCGGACTTGAAGATTTCCCTCATCCAAATCTTTAGCCAATTTCACTTAACAGCAACAGTAAAATATATTTACCCTTAATGCCACCAGCATTCTTCTTATCGAGTAACTGATAGCATCCCCTGAAAAGGACAAAGGCAATCCGGTTATCTTATCCTAATTCCACAGAACAGTATGCGTGGTTGGCTTTGCTGATACGTTATTTATTAAAAATAATGTTATGGATTTTCTGCCGGGGCTGCGGCATTGGAATCGGGCGGCTTTGCTTCGGATGATTTGCGGCCTTCAAACCATGTGCTACCTTTTTCGCTGTTCCAGATCCGGATGTCGGTGATTTCGACCTCAGTCTTTAACTCGTCCGTGGAAAAGACGGGGAGCCTCCTGTGGGAAGCAACGAAATACCTGCGAGAGCCGGGCATAAGCGGGCCGCGCCAGTCGTGATCGGCGGCGATGGGTGTGGCTCCCCATTCGTTCGACTCTGTAAAAATATCGCCTTGTGAAGTCATAACGACTACTCGCATCGAAAGAAGCGAAACGACTTCTTTGCCGTTATTAACGATTTCGACCGTTGTTTTAACCGTTCCCTGATCGTTCGGCAGCAAAGTCGTTTTGGCTGTAATATCAAGCTGGGCAGCGTAATCAGGCTGACGGTGGTCATTGAGCATGTCGGCCAGGGCAGGCGGTAACGACTCCTGCAATTCCGGCAGTCCGCTGACGGCTTTCTCCACCAGAGCAACAATCTCTTCGGATTTTTCACCTGCAAAGTTCATGCCGTAGACTATCACTACTGTACAGCTAACGATAAACGCGATAATTATGGCGCTGAGTCCCATTGCAAGAGACGAAAGGAACGTGTGTCTTTTATAAATGATCCGTGGAAAATCGTTCATGATATAAATTCTCCTAATTTATAATTTTTATGCTATCTTGTTAGTCGATAACCGCGCTAATTGGTTTCGGGTTATTTTTCTTTTTTTTAGTATTTTTATTGTTTACTAAAAACTTACCGGCAACACAAGAAAAAACCACTCTATTGCATCGCACCTCCACAAGCACAGCGGCAAATCATTCGGGCGGTACAGGCAGGCTGTTTTGGCCATGTCGGCGGGCCTCGGCGGTCATGAGTTTTGTCAGCTCTATTTTAACTTCTTCCGGCAGATCCGGCGGCTGATAGTTATCCAGCAGTTTTTGCACTTCTTGATGTGCCCGCTGCCCGAGTGTCAGAGAGCCTTTTTCTTCCCATCTCGACCTGCGTGCGCGGTCGATGACGGGCCCCGGGAAAAAGTGTTCCGTCTTGAGATGGCGCCGGGTATGTTCGGAGATGAGCAGGTGTTTTTCTTCGAGCAGCTCCCGGAACAATCCACTCGCAGGAAAGTCCTCCTTTGGTTCTATCCCGGCGATTAATCGATAAGTCATGCCGCAGATTTCGTTGTCCAGCACGAGTTTCTCAAGAGACAGACAGCTTTCGAAGTCGAGCATGCCCGGGCCGGAGATGTTGTTTATGCCGGACAGCCCGGCCAATACGGCACCGATTCCGCTTTCGGCGCCCGCCTGAGCGTCCAGCTCTTTGGCGTCGCTCAGAGAGATATATGCCTGGGTCGGCAGATTGATGTACTTGCCGATTTCGTTATAGGCGCAGTCGAGCATCATGGTCTCGATAGCACCCATGGGAGTGGTTTCGTTCCGGACGTCGAATATTGCAGGCGAGCCGCCGTAGAGGATGGGCGTGCCGGGATTGGCCGTCTGGCTGATGACAACGCCGCTGAGAGTTTCGGCGGTATGTTGGATTAATGTGCCGGTCAGCGTCACGGGGGCCACGAATCCTGACAAAGGCATAGCGATAAACTCAACGGGGATAGAATATTTTGCGCAGTCCAGAAGGTTCTGAGAAGTAACCTCGCTCCATTTCAAAGGGGACGTGGGACAGCAGGAAAAAATTGTAAGAGGTTTTTCTTTTAGAGCTTCGGATGTACCTCGAACGGCAATCTGGAAACCTTTCATCACTTCAAAGGACTCGATTGTAAAAGCGCCGGTAACGACGGGCTTGCTGCCGTACAGCAGACTGAGATACAGTCGATAGCTGTCGGAAATCGCCCCGGGCACATCAGTTGATATCAACGCGGTACTGGTCGAGGCGATATTTTCAAGCTGCTCGGTCACTTTTACGAAATTTACATAATCGGCCGTGACGGCCTTGCGCATTTTCCTTTCTTTAGAATCAAGAATATGCAGAGCGGTAGAGCCGGGAGTGAAATAGACATTGTCGCCGGAAAAATCGTGCGTCTGTTTTCCGGCGACATTATAAAGGCCAAACGATGCTGGGGCGGCTTTTAATGACTTTTCAATAATTTCACTATTAAGGACGGCATGGCTTTTTTCCGTATCAATCGCACAGCCGAAATCCGAGAGCATGGCCAGAACTGATTTATTGTGAATCTCAACTCCGAGCGTGCAAAGTATGTCGGTTGCTTCGGAAATAATTTGACAGATAAGTTCATCGCTCAAAAACTTGACTTTCGGTCTCATGGCAATCTTCTTTCATTTTTTTAGCTCAACGATATAAATCATCGTGGGCTCTCTCGGACTATCCGGCTTGCGGTCCCTGTTGGGAGAATCTGTTTGCTGCTGCATGTAATGTATTTCGCCCGCCGGCAGCGGCCCATGATTGACGGCACGGATGTCAGGCAAAGCCGAATAAGGCTCCTGAGGTTTCTCAACTGGGCACATGCCCGGCTTGGCGGCGAGCAACTGCTCTCTCGTCAGAACAAACTGTCCTTTTTTCAGCTCTGCGTGGGCGTAGCTGTATGTGATCCTGATTTTCCCGTCGTCTGTGATGGACATTCTGGGAATGGGAGGATAGCTCGGAATCGTCCCTCGGCCTTCGAAATAGAAACGATGCTTCCAGTCGGTTAGCTGAACGATTTTCCAGCAGCCGTCGAGCGGAGTTGCAACATATAACTGATTGAAGCCGTCCTCGTCGAAACGGGTATAGCTTATATAGGGCAAACCTTTGCCGTCCACGACTAAGGCGCCGCCGTTCATTAGTCCGGTTTTCTGAGCGATGCTTTCGACCACGCCGGCATTTTCCGGAGTAATGGGCAAATCGAGCTCGCGCCCGTCCCATGTTTTCCATGAAACGCCTCGGTCGGGGTTTTTGGCGTAGCAGACATCGAAATTGGTCACGACATCGGGAGTTTCACGCCAGCACCAGGCGATATGCCAGACGCCGTCGTTATCTTCCAAAATACCCGACTTGGGTATCTCGCCTGCAGTGCCTTGTGCCAGAACGCCGAACGGATAAGCGTTACAGGTGGGATTGCGGTCCATGCCGTTAGTCAGTGCCGGCACAGTTTTCGTCCACTGTTGGATTTGTTCGTCATAATGAACCAGAATCCGCATACCATTTCCACTGCCGCCGTGGCGGTACATCATATAAATCGAACCATCTCGGAGCTTCAAAAGACTCGGATATGTAACTCTGTCTTCATAATCACCCGTCCATTTGTGAATCGCCTCGAAAGTGTGTATGTCGGAGGGGGCTGTTGTTCTGTAATATCGAAGGGGCCTGCAGTGCATATTGCCCGTAACGTGAAGATATCCTTTTCTGTCCTGAAACAGTATAACACGGTTATGCGTGTCCCATCCCACCTTTTCCGTCAGCCTGACCAGGTCCCATTGCGTCTCGCCGAGTTTTCGCTTTCCCACTGTCATCCGATGCTCGCCGTCATAAAAGGCGATATACTGATATTGGCCGTCTGAGATTAAACAGTTGCCGCCGTTGACCGGATGCGATGCCAAACC
Organism: Sedimentisphaerales bacterium; assembly: GCA_016936275.1. GTDB lineage: Bacteria > Planctomycetota > Phycisphaerae > Sedimentisphaerales > Anaerobacaceae > JAFGPJ01. The sequence continues at coordinate 2,745 of JAFGPJ010000180.1, read as the reverse complement.
TTTTGTAACAGGAATTCTGTTTATTTCGACCTGTCCACCGGTAGCACACAAAAGAGATACAGGCAGCAACAAACACCAAATAAGAAAAGGCACAAGGTATCGTACCAGCATATTTTCAAGCTCCTCAAGGCGATTGAAATATTTTAAATTTTTAGGCTTTAAGTTTCTACATCACACATATAGCCCATAATTATATCGTAAGGAACACTTTTTTCTTGATGAGAGACAAGAATATTTGTATCATCAGTTTGAACCTCATGCTTTGGAAAGTGTGAGATATAAAGCAGTTCGGTAAAACGCACAAAAGGAGTGAAGTCAAACCCATCAAAAAAGGAGTTGAAAAATGAGCGGTATTTTCGGAGTGGTCTCAAAGGGAAATTGTGTCGAAACCCTCTACTACGGCACGGATTATCATTCACACCTCGGAACGGAATTCGGCGGGATGGCAGTTCTCGGAGATGGTTTTTCACGCCATATTCGCGACATAAGTCAGAGCCAGTTCAAGTCAAAACTCTATGATGACTATCAGAATATGCATGGCAACAAAGGAATCGGCGTCATTAGCGATCTGGATGAACAGCCAATTTATCTAAACTCAAAATTCGGACCATTCAGCATAGTTACAAACGGAATCGTCGAAAATACGAAAGAATTGGCCGATCAGCTATTACAGAATGGAATTTCTTTCAGCGAAGTAAGCAAGAGGGTAGTCAACGTGACTGAGCTTATAGCGAAACTAATCAGCCAGAGCAATAATATAATAGACGGCATAGAAAAGACGTTTCGTGCTATCAAAGGCTCCTGCTCACTTCTGCTGCTCAATAAAGATGGAATATACGCAGCAAGAGACAAATTCGGATACACCCCACTCGTAATCGGCAGGCGAAAGGATGCATGGGCGGTGACCAGCGAAACCTGTGCTTTTCCGAATAATGAGTTCGAGATTGTAAAACATCTTGATCCGGGCGAAATAATTTTGATAAACGATGAAGGTATTATGCAAAGAAAACCGGGCAGCCGCGATGTAGACCAGATTTGCGCTTTCCTTTGGATTTACACCGGTTTTCCGGCATCAAGTTATGAAGGTATAAACACGGAAGTAGTCAGAGAACAATGCGGGCGCTATCTGGCGAAACGCGACAAGGATATCAATGTGGATGTGGTCTCCGGCGTTCCAGACTCTGGGATTGCTCACGGATTGGGATATGCGATGGAGTCTGGCAAGCCTTTCAGACGTCCCGTTGTTAAATATACGCCGGGATACGGCAGAAGTTATATCCCCCCTTCGCAGGAAAAACGCGACCTTATCGCAAAGATGAAACTCATTCCCATCAAAGAAGTCATCAACGGTAACAGCATCGTTGTCTGCGAGGATTCCATTGTGCGGGGAACACAGCTCAAGAACTTCACAATAAAGAAGCTTTGGGACTGCGGCGCAAAAGAGATACACATAAGACCAGCCTGTCCCCCCTTGATGTTTCCATGCAAATTCAATCTTTCCACACGCTCGATCAATGAGCTTGCCGCACGCAGAGCCATTCGCGATCTCGAAGGTCACGACCTGGAGAATGTGTCGGAATATATTGACTACAAATCTGAAAAATACAAGGCAATGGTGAATTGGATTGCCAAAGATTTGGGCGTTACAACGCTCAGGTATCAGACCATAGATGATATGGTCAAGGCCATCGGGCGATCCAAGGACAGGCTATGTCTTTATTGCTGGACCGGCAAATGTCCAAAATCGACTACTCGAAAGCCGACAATAAAAATAGTCGAGACAAAAAAGCGACCCGCTAAAAAAGCAAAAGCAAAAAGAAGAGTTACGCTTTAATCCGGATTTATGTTGCTTTAACTTTAGTGGTTCTATTGGTTAGATATACCCCCGAGATGACCAATACGGCCCCTATCGCGAGCGACAGAGTAATCGGCTCTTTGAGTATAAAAAAAGCACACAAAATCGCAGATATCGGCACAAAATTAATGAAAAGACCGGCTTTCGTCGGCCCGATACGTTCGAGACCCTGGTAATACCAGACGAATCCGATTACAGTCCCGAAGACACCAAGGTAAGAAATACAAAACCAGTCGAGGGCGGATTGACTTGCGATATTTCGGACTAAGCCTTCCAATAAAGCGGGAACCAGCAAAGCAATAGCTCCCACAGTAGCAGAATACGATACAGAAGCGAGTGGGGAGAGGTTCTTCATAACAGTCTTTCCTATCAGCGAATAAGTTACCCAGCTTAAGACGCAGCAGAAAATGTAAAGCTCGCCCAAGCCTAGGCCGCCTTCAAATATCCGGCTTAGATTTCCTTTTGAGATGACAATTATTGCTCCGCATACCGAGATAATAATTCCCAGGTCTTTTACCGGGTTGATTTTCTCTTTAAGGAAAATTGCCGAGCAAATTGTAATGAAAATCGGACAGGTTGCGATTATAAGGGAAGCCCTGCCAGCCTCGATTATTTTGAGCCCTTTGAAGAACATGACATTATAGATAAAAATGCCGATAATACCGAGCAGGATAACGGGTATGATTTGAGATTTTATCAGTTTAGGAAGCTTGCCTTCGATTATCCATGTCAGCAACAGCAGAAGAATCGAGGCTATTGTAAATCTTAAGAATGCTATTGAATAAGGCCCGACGTTTTGTGCTACGAGCCTGCCGGCAACAAAAGTGCCTCCCCAGAATATCGCCGTCAAAAGCAGCTTCAGATAAATCTTCATATAAACGAGATTACGG
>JAFGPJ010000179.1 GCA_016936275.1 Sedimentisphaerales bacterium | reverse complement strand
TTTTACTTCCCATTTTACTTTTGGTGTGTCCTTTGGAACTCGACCATAGATTTCTCCGTCAAAATCCTCCACAATCTCCGGCCGTCTTTGGTTCCACCACATTTGTGCTGTGGTGACCTTCTGTCCGTTCTTCAATACTAAAGGATCCGGCAGGTTCGGATAAGGATTGGCTTTTGCCTCGTCATAATTGGCATAATTTTCCGCCTGAGGATTCATGCCGTTTCTTCCCGGCCGAAGCGAATTGATGCCTATAAGGTCCATCATTTTCTGATGGTCTTCGGCCGTCAAACGCCGAATTTCCTCCCACCGATTAGAGGCGGGACGCCTGGATTCACCGGCGATAACACAATAACCCAGAAGCAATATCAGTAATATACAAACAACTGGAATTTTAATCACATTACCCATGGTTTAGCTCTTTGATAGATTCCCTCAGAAAACGAGGGTATATTCATACTTTTTATTTCATTAAAGCAGTCACAAAAGGCTTCAAACTTTTAGAGTCTATTTTCTTAGCACCCCTTTGCTTTTGAAGCTCTTTAATGTGCTGCATTACTAACTGGGTCATTACTGCGCCCGGCCTGGGATAAGCGGCCACGATATAATGAGGTCCCGGGGTCGATTCCCCCTCTTCCTGTTCCAATTCAGCCCTGAGGTTGTCCGGACTTATTAACGAATTGGCATGTTGAAAGATAACCTTATCCATGACTTTGTAAACTTCTTTACTTTCTTTAACCATGCCGTAGTAATCAAGAAGCTGGGCAAAAACATAATTGGACGTCGTATAGACATCCTGCCCCTGTTCCGATTCTACCTTTCCGCCGTCCTCCGTCCGGCACATAGCCCAGCCCATTGTAGTCCGGTTATTATCATAAATCGTCTTGAGGATTTTTTTGGCCCTGTCAGCAGAGATAAAAGATTGTTCTCCAATCGCTATTAAATACCACAGGGCATCCAGTTGATTTGTCCAGACGTCGGTGTTCATTTTTCCCGTCACGGGGTCTAAGCAGGTGACATAATACTGCAATCTTCGGCCTTTGCTGTTTTTTGTATCTCTCCATAGTCTCTCAAAACTTTCTGAAGCCTTTTGGAAACAATCCTTGTAATATTTTTTTGCATCTGTATCTTTCATAAGCTCTGCCATTTTTTGCATTGCCTGGCAGCCGGCCATAAAAGTGGTGGCGTCATAAGCATCTACGCCGAACAGGGTTAAATTATCAAAAGTATTTTTAACCTCGCCCGGATTGCCTTCGGGGATGCCATCTTCATCTATATCGAGCTCTTTTATATGCTCAAATCCGAATTTAAGCGTCTTCCAGTTCTTTCTGAGAAAATCAATATCACCGGTGAATTTGACGTTGCGCAGCACTCTTGTCGCCAGCTTGGGAAAAAGATCGACCCAGTAGTTATCATTATACCAGGCGTAGTCGCTGACATTACGCAAAGCATGGCCTTTCGGCAAAGCGCCCACATCATGAGACACGGCACCTTTAACCTTAACAGCATCTTTTATCTGTATCAGCGATATATCTTCGTACTCTTCGGGACAGTCCTCAAAATGCTTTCTTGCTTCGACGAAAGATGCGTGAAAATGATAATATCGCTCTTCGGCATTCTCCCTCATAATCGAGTTGATAAAACTCTGGCATAGTTCCTTTTCTACGTCCGGGAAAAGTATAAGCAATACCATGGAATACCAATCAACATCCGAAGGATCGATATAGGCATAATCGAAGCATTCCAGAAATCTGGCAATGTCATTACCGTTCTTGTCCTCAATCCAAACTGCGGCGTTTGACAATGGAAAACTGAATTCGTTCAGAATTAATCGGGTAAGTCTTAATGCTCCCGCCTTGTCATTTTTATATGAAGAGCTTTTCTTTATGAGATCGAATATCCTGCCCTGGATGGCTAATGTGCGGCTCAGCCATTTCGGATAATTATCCAGAGCAATTTTTGTCATGTCCAAGGCCCTGGTCTTTTTGTCCTTGAAACTTTTAAGATATTTACGATCGAATTTTTTGCCGTCGATAAAACGCTGCTTCGGAAAGTCCAGAGCTATCGCAACCGGAATTTTTATTGTTGCTTTCGGCTTTAATCTGAAAGTAAGACTGATGGCTGCTCCATAATCCTGATTAAGGATAGGTTCTCGCTTTTCGTAAAAGCTGCCGTCATCATTCAATAACAAATCCTGTTTAAGCCGGTTTAAGCAAAAGTAAGGCTGCGTATCTATTTTTATACCCTTGGTTTGCGGTACAGCGATAACCATTCTGTCCTGAGTTTCCCTGCTGCCCATGACCACGCCTCTGGTGCCTGCATATACAAAATCTTCGTGCACGTGACCTTTGACCGGTGTCGAGCAGATATAAATAGTGTCCTGGTCGGTCGGTTTTAATTCCTTTTCCTGAAGATTAACCAGAGATGGCCTGGGTACGACCAAAGTAATATCCTGAATTTGATTTGACGCATTTTTTACCTCATACTCTTCCACACCGGCAGGCATCAGCGCCTGGTTATCTCCGGACAAGAAAGGGCAAATCAATCTTCTTGTCACGCTGACCTTTCCCAGCTTATAGGTCATTTCCAGCAAAGGCGTGGCAATAGAAATCGAAGTCTGTTTTTCAGAAACAGGAGTATGATAATAATTTTTCATCGCGGGGACATCATCGGGGCCTTCCACCACGCTGGGAATTCTCGTAGTCAGCATAAAAAACTTATCGCCGATCCGGATAAACGGCGCAGAGGCGAATTGAATTGCATTTTGATTTAAAAGAATCAGCCTGCCGGCGTTATTAAGTCTATTGTATAAGCCTTCAGGCGAAATGCCTATCGAACAGGTCGGGGCACCCTGAAGGGCAGTGGTGTGTGGGAATTGGAGGGTTTTCGACATTCCCTGAAAATGAACCGTCATTTTGTTCTTTTCATAAATGTCGGATATTTGTGCTCCCGAAATTCTAAATACATCGCTAATCTTTAAAGTACTGGCTTGCGGCATTAAATGTCTCCTTTGTTGGCTCCGAATTTTATGCGCTAACTAACAATACGATAATTTTAAGGGTAATCCTTTCTTCTTCGCCGGCTTTTTTACGACAACTGGTTTCTGAGAACCGAGTTTGATGGGCAATTTAGTCGAGGGGCAAGGTTTTATCTTACCGAAAAGCAGTTCAACCGCGGCTTTTATAGAATCGGGCGTGCCGCTGAAATTACAGACCACGGCATCGGCCTGGTTTGTTGTGCCCTCTATATATGGATAGTTGGTTACGACGACGACTTTTTTCCCCGCTGATTTCAGTTTCTTGACCAGCAGTTGATTATTTCCCGATTTGACGATTCGGGCGTAATAGTTGGTCATGACCACAAGGTCTGCCTGTTTGGCAAGCTCCAGGCACTCTTTTATCTCTTCGTCGAAGGCCGAGAATTCCGTATCGGCCAGGATTAGATTTGTCGAATGTACCGCCATTGCCTCGCAGAACATGTGCTGGTGCATATAGGGATCTTTGCCGCAAAATTCATAAGGGATTCGCTGCTCGATAACCAGCATTTTCTTTTTCGGATTTAATGGCAGCATTTTCTTGTTGTCCCTCATTATAATCAGGGCCTTTTTCGCAACGTCCCATGAGAAATCGATGACCGGTTTACTCAGGGCGTAATCTTGTGCCTTCTTCGGGTCCTTTTTGCCGGCTGTTTCAAACAGTCCCTGGTCGTACTTCATATTCAAAAGATGCGTAACCGCCTCATTGAGTCTTTCCTCGGACAAAAAACCCGTCCTAACTGCTTCTAAGACTCCGAAGAAGCACTGCGACCTTGATTCATCGTCGGCTTTTAAGAGTATCGTGTCGCACCCGGCTCTAATCGCCATTGCACAGGCTTGCGGAAGCGGCCATTTTTTAAGGATTGCGGCCATGCCGATGGCGTCGGAAACAATAACACCGTTAAAGCCTAATTCTTCTCTTAATAGTCCGGTGAGGATTTTTTCTGACAAAGTTGTCGGATACTTATCGTCATAGGCGGGATATGCCGAGTGCCCCGTCATAATGGCCTTTACTCCAGCGTCGATTGCAGCCTTGAAAGGAACCAGTTCGACTTCCTGCATCCTCTGTTTGCTGGCCTTGATTACTTCAAGCACATCGTGGGCATCGGTGAATGAATCACCTCTGCCGGGGAAGTGTTTTGCAGTCGCTGCAATGCCGCCGTCCTGTAAACCTTTTATAAAGGCGACGGCGTGCTTAGCGCAAACCTCCGGATTATCGCCGAACGACCTGACGCCGATTTCAGGGTTCTTCGGGTTGATATTAACGTCGCAGACAGGCGAATACATCTGGGTTACACCGATATTGCTTAGCTGTTTGGCAATGGTATTATTAATTTTATACGTGAGTTTAACATCGCCGATAGCGGCCATACCCATCGGTGGCGGGAACTGTCTTATGCCTCCGGCCATGTAATCGTTCTTGAAATCTCCTTCGAAGTCGATGGTCATATGAAGTGGAATCTTCGATGGTCTTTCGAGTGCAATTTTCTGTAATTTATTCAGGTCCTTCGTATAGTCTCCCGGCGTGATGCTGATACCAAAAGTTTTACCCGCAAAATACGTATTTGAAATTGTAAAATAATCCTTTGGCTTTTTGAATTTTTGGTCTATCTGGGAATTGCCCCAGTAAAGGTTTTTGCAGGTCTCAACCGCGTACGGCTCCAGGCAAAGGCCGCCGCACTGTAATCTTGTTATTTGTTCGATCCCGCTCGGCGTTATCATCGCGCCACGCCGCGTGAACGTTAAAACCTGGCCGACCTTTTCCTCCAGACTCATTTTTGCCAGCTTCTTACTGACGAAAGCATCTCTTTTCGCAGTGCTTTTTTTCGTCTTTGCCATACATAGCTCCTTTTATCCTTTAATTTACGATTCCCATTTACCGCTGTTATCAGGTCCTACCCAGAATCCTCGTTCGTACTTCCAGCCGTTCTCTTCTATTTTCAAATCTTTCATTTTCCATCCTCCCTCGATTCGTTTAGTTAAATCATCGAAACCTTTGTTCCATGTAAGTCCGTCGGGAACGGTGACGTTCATACTCCCAGCGGCATTGGCATATCTAAGGCAGGATTCGATGGTATGTCCCCATACGAATGCAGAAAGAAATCCTGCGATCGCTGAATCGCCGGAACCGAGCGCTCCTACGAATTTTTCTTCTTCGTAAACGGGGTGCCACAACTCGCGATTTGCCCAGTTTTCGAGATCGGAACATCCCGCCGCACCTAATTTTTTGAGCCGGTCCTTACCAGCGGTTCGTACGTATAATCCTCTGTGACCGCATTTGACCATGGCGATAGCTGTGCCCATATCTATTAAATCTTTTCCCATTGTAGATACTTCATTTACCGTTATATGATCAAGCACGCCTTCTTTAGGGCCGAGATTGGCCTTTTTTTTAAGAAATTTGTCCTTGTAAAGAAAATAGAAAAGCTCTTCTGCGCTTGGCACCATAATATCTGACAACGGAACCCAGTTCTTTAGAATAGCCAGCCAGTCAATCTTATCACCATAACCGCTCACATCAGGAATGGAAAGATCGAGCGCAGTAGTAGTTCCCAACACTTTGGTTTTCTTCATGATTTTAGTCAGCTCGTCACCCGTGTTTTCATACAGCTTTTTCATCCACGGCGGATAACCAAAGAGCATTAATTTCGAACGTTCCACCAAATCGAAACTCATGTCGTCATAGCCGAAGGTATCATTTGCCCCGCAATGATGCAGATAAAAACGGTCTATGCCGGGGATACAAATCGCTATTGTGTATGACGTTGATTCGCCATCGACCATGTGAATGCCTTTGAAATGACCTTCATGCTCCTCATACCAGCTTAGTATCTCCTTGCCGAAGTCGTCATTTCCGATCTTGCCGATTAATTCGGTTTTTACGCCGAGTCGGCGGATGGATACACCGGCATTTGTAACGGGCCCGCCTCCCACAACAACACACTTGCCCATATTGATCATCTTGCCGGGCACAAGGACATCCGTCATCTTGTCCACTTTGCCCTCGATGGTAAAAGCAGGTATCAGGTCGAGGCAGGTGTGCCCAGCCGCTACAATTTCAATATCTTTAGTATGCTTCATTTAAGCTCCTCATAAAATGGCAATATTGAACGGTACTATCACATCTATGATTTTACTTTTTGTTTTTGCCGTTAGGCATACTGCGTAGAATTGTTTTAACGACGGCATCGAATGCCGGTTTCGGTTTATAGTTACGGTCGAACAGCATAGGATAATCAGTTCTTCCCCTTATGGGCATATAGCTGCGCCACGACTGGCCGTCATGGACAGCCCAAAATGTTACTCGACGTATGTTGTGTTTGAGAAACAGCGAAAATAACTCGGCGTATCGCTCGGCCAGCTCTTTTTGAACCGAATCGGGCAGTGCATCGGGATAAGGACTGAGTTTCTTCTGCATTTCGGGCTCGAGGGATGAAAGGTCTATCAAATTGTGATAATGGTCTGCAAAAGGAATTACGCATACATCCAGCTCTGTAATCATCAGCTTAACACCCAATGTGGAAAGAGCCTTAATGGCTGTCTCAATCTCATCGAGAGGCGGATAGTCCAGTGCCCAGTGTCCCTGTATGCCGAGTCCGTCGATTTTAACGCCTTTCGACTGCAAATCTTTAATTAATCGAATAACACCTTCGTACTGAGGCGGTTTCCACATATTGTAGTCATTGTAGTAAAGTTCGGCATCCGGATCGGCCCGGCGGGCGAATTCGAAGGCATTAACTAAATAATCTTCTCCGATGATCTCGAACCATTTGTTTTTTCTGAATTGACCATCCGACAAAATTGCTTCATTGACAACGTCCCAGCCGTGAATTCGGCCTTTGTAGCGGCCTACTACTGCTAAGATATGCTCTTTCATTCGTTTGAGCAGTCCCTCGCGATCTAATGGTTTGCCTGATTCGTCCTGAAACACCCACTCCGGTGTTTGATTATGCCAGACAAGATTGTGGCCAATTATGTGCATTTTGTTTTTCTCGCCTAAAGCGACATAACGGTCCGCCGGCTCGAAATTATATTTGTCCGGTTCCGGATGGACTTCCTCCCATTTTAGAATATTTTCTGGTGTTATGCTGTTAAAGTGCTTCTCCACAAGAGCTACAGCGTCCGGCTCATTGCCGGAAATCTGATTCAGGCTTAGGGCGGTACCGATATAAAAGTCATCTTTAAACACGTCTTTTAACGCAGGTTGTATATTTTCACTTTTCATCAATTATCTTTACTCCACATTTTTGTAATTACTGTTCATCCGTCCTGAAAGGTGAAGCAGGTAAACCTTCCTTATTATATAAATTCGCACCCTCAGGATTGTCGGCCCAGGCATAGCGTACGGCTACCGGACTGTTAATATCATCATTCCGGACGATAACTTTATCGCCTTGTATTTTCGCTTTCGCCCAGACGAATTTTTTATCAGGCCCGGCGATGGCAAAATGTTTCAATTCACCGCCGTCTTTGACGGTTAAACCGCTGCCAATGTGTGTAAATGTGAGAGTGATTTTATTTCCTTCAATCTTCATGGATCGATAGATGGGGCCTGAATAAACTACCGTCTCATCGCCGTAAGCCACTTTTTGAGCCCCGAGTGCAAGCCGCTTACCGACATCTTCCTTATTCAACGGATGAACGTCGTTCCATTCCCCGATATCGATGGCGACGGCCATTGCGGTGTTGGGAACAGCAAGAGTTTTAAGCTGAGCTTCCCTCAACTCGGCCCAGTTGCTTTCCGAAGGCTGATCTTTGACTTGCATATAATTAGCTAATTGTACGTACAAGAACGGGAAATCACCCTGGTTCCATTTTTGCCTCCAGTCGGCTATCAGGGCAGGAAATAGCTTCTGATATTCACGCGGTCGTCCCGTATTGGATTCACCCTGATACCAGATTACTCCTTTAATTGTGTAATTCAGCAGCGGGGCAATCATTCCGTTATACAAACCCAGCGGCTGCCACTCGATAAAAGTTTTACCCGGCAATGGTTCCATAGTTGCAGCTAATTTGTACTGCCATGGTCCTTTTAAGTCGATTGTTTGTCCAGCGGCTGAGAGCTGGTACAGCTTATCCAAAAGAAAACCGCCCCGGCCCGTGTTATTGACGACCCTTACTACAATTATATTTTTACCTTCCTTAAGCAGGTTTTCAGGCACATCATACTTTCTCGGCGGGTACTGGTACGATACACTGCCGACGAATTCGCCATTAACATAAGTTCTATCACTATCGACGACCCTGCCAAGTAAAAGTCTTGCCGGCTTGCCGGTCATGGAAGCCGGGACATCGATTTCTTTTCTGAACCAGACAACGCCGTTCACGTTCCCCAACGGGCTGTCCGCCCAATAACCGGGCACATTCATAGTCGTCCAGTCGGAAGCATCGTAAGCCGGATCGAACCAAGGCTTTTGGCCCTCCGTTATGCCTTTGTCCTTCTGCTGTAAAAGGCCGTACCATGTGTCGCTGACGGCTTTGTCTTTTTTCTCAATGCTATTGAGGTAGTCGCTATTCTTAAATTTTTCTGCCGTTTCGAGATGGGACGGGAATTCTGTTAAGGCATCTTCGCTCAACCATGCCTCAGCGGGCGAACCGCCTACGCTCGCGTGAATTAAACCGATGGGGACCTTGTATTTTTCATATAATGCTTTAGCGAAAAAATAACCAGTGGCCGTGAAACGTCGAACAGTTTCGGGATTTGCCGGTTCCCAAAAACCTGACTCCAGATCTTCCTGCGGCGTATTAAAATTATATCGCTTGGAAACAAAAAACCTTCTTATCGCCGGATTGTTGGAGTTTGCAATCACATCCGCATAGCTTTCTTCCACCCGTGCCATTGTCAGGTCCATATTGGATTGGCCCGAACATACCCATACATCGCCTATCAGAATATCTTTAAGAGTTATACGATTGCTGCTGTTTATTTCCATTTCGTATGGGCCTCCCGCCTTTAATTCGGAAAGCATGACAGCCCATTTGCCGTCTTTTCCTGTTGTGTCACTGTATGTTTTGTCGTTAAAGGTTATTGTTACTTTTTCATCTGTGGCAGCCCGGCCCCAAATTTTTACATGCGCATTTCTCTGGAGCACCATCCCATCGCTTACCAGGCGCGGAAGTCTGACCCGGCAGAAGGCGGTATGGGAAAACAACAACAAATAGAAGCATAGCAATGAACGAAACATTTTCATATTCAACTGCCTCGGTTTTTCTATTACCATAGTGAACGTTTCTTCAAAGTTCAATCGTTTTGAGCAGCTTTCCGTCGTTCGACAAGTTCGGTCTCGACCTGCATCATCATGTGTTTTTTCAACGGATAAAAGAACATAAGAATCATGCCGATCATAGCGAAAATAGCCGGATACACGCTCATAACCATGCGTATGCCCAATAATCCTCTTGCAGTTTGATCCTGGTTAGGCTCAAAACCATAACCGGCCAAAATCCAGGCCAAAGCCGAAACGCCCAGAGCTATCCCGAGTTTAAGCGCGAACAATGAAGCAGACATCACAAGCCCCGTGGCACGCCGTCCTCTTTTCCATTCTGAATAATCGGCTGTGTCGGTATAAATAGCCCACTGTAATACGGAAACAGGTCCTACGGCAAAAGACGTGATTAGCTGCAGGACAAACATAAGAATAATATCCTTCGGTCCTAAAAAATAGAAGAATCCCGTAGCAATTCCCGCAAGACCTAAAAAGCCGGCGTAAGATATTGACTTGCCGATTATTCTGCTAATACGCGGCGCCAGAACGACCCCGACAATAGTCATGACGGTTCCCGCCATAAGGAATGAGGATGACAGACCCGTATAGGAAAAACTATAATCTTTTCCGAACAAAGTCATTTGTCGATCCTGTACGAAATACTTGAAATAGTACATGATGGCGCCGCCTCTCATGCAGATGTAAATAAGCTGGAAGACCGTCGCGCCGCCAATCAACAGCCATGGAACATTTGAAAGCAAATCGAGAAAATCCTGTTTGAATGGAGTTTTTTGTCCCTTCGGAGGTTGAACACGCTCTTTGGTCGTAGCAAAAGTAATAAAAAACAAAACTACCGCTAACGCAGAAAGAATGCCCATGGCCCATTGCCAGCCCCGCGCTTCGTTGTTTTCTCCGAATATATCGACCAGCCTCAAGACCGAGAATTGGACGATAAGCTGTCCTACGAAAGCCGCCACGAACCGGAAAGATGAGACCACGGTTCGCTCGTTGGAGTTAGGAGTCATTACACCCATTATAGCTGAATATGGTACGTTAATGGCAGTATAGGCCATCATCAGCAATGTATAACTGACGTAAGCATATATAAGCTTGCCTGCAGAGCTTAATTCCGGCGTGGTAAAGGTTAATACCCCAAGTACTCCCATCGGTATGGCAAACCAGAATAAATAGGGTCGGAATTTTCCCCATCTGGTGTTAGTACGGTCGGCAATTATACCCATTATCGGGTCGTTAACGGCATCCCAGATTTTGGTAACCAGGAACATCGTCCCCACGGCCTTTGCAGTAATGCCGAAAACATCCGTATAAAACAAGGTAATGAATAAAATGAAGGTTTGGAAAAATATATTTGACGCCGTATCACCAACACTGTAACCGATTTTCTCCCCGATGGAGAGCTTTTGCTGTTCGAGATTCATTCGTGACTCCTTTAGATTAATGATTGAGAACAGTTATATGCGGTAAAGACCATTATTTCAATTATATTCAGGAATGGGCATTTTACTGAATTTCTGGAAATAGCCAAGACATGTATCGCGCCAGATGCCGGCATCTTTGTCCTGTGTGGTCAGTTTTTCCCGAACGTGTGAGAATATTTCGGGATCAATATCCTTTTCCAGCATAGCCCACTTCCGTCTCATTTCTTTGACATAATTAATTCCCGTATTGTATCGGTAGCACAACTCTTGCCATAATGTTCTGCCGGACTGCATTTTGTGGTCCCACCGAACGTGGTGAAACCAAAGTAGGTATTCTTCGGGACATGTTTCTATGCTGTCGAATCGCTTCTGCCATGGCGAAAAATACTGCCTTGTCGCATTACTTCCCGATGAGCTTCGATCAAATCCCAAGCCTGTGCTGTCGGCGCGATGATAATAAACGCTGGTCCAGTCCAATCGTGATGATTTCGCATAATCCGGCTGTGGACCGTAATGAAAACCTGCTTGCATAATATGGTGAAGTCCCAGCGGAGTCATGTAATTAACGCACGCCTCCCGCGATCCTATCATCATGGATTTAATCGTCTTAACAACATCATCATTCCGGCTGAGTGTCATTCGAATCCATTCTTCGGCAATAGCTTCGCTTGAGAGGTTGTGGTCCCAGGCCAGGCGGCCGAAGGCGTACCAGTTGGCCTGAGCGAATAGATGCCCGCACCAGTTGCGGTCCGAGCCGGTATTGGCTACGCCTGCAATCCCGGTCATAGAGTAATCATGTAAAGACCCATCAATCACCCGCCAAACATAAGAACCTTGACCTTTGGCATACGTATCGAAGTCCAGACATTCTTTCCACAGGGGCGCCAGAAAAACCAGATGCTTCGAGTGCCCCAGATATTCCTGAGTAATTTGCAGCTCCAGCATCAACGGTGTCTTGGGCATGGCACCAAACAAGGGCTGGATAGGCTCGCGAGGCTGAAAGTCGATCGGGCCGTTTTTTGACTGCACGAACACATTGGCAAAGAACTGTCCATCCAGCGGAACAAACTCCATGTAAGCCCGTTTGGCACGGTCAGGATCGACGTCAGCGTCATAAACGAAAGCCCGCCACATTACGATGCCGCCATAAGGGGCAAGGGCCTCAGCCAGCATATTTGCGCCGTCGGCGTGGGACCTTTTGTAATCCTGTGGACCGGGCATGCCCTCGGAATTGGCCTTTACCAGAAATCCGCCGAAATCCGGAATCGACTGATAGACCTCTTTGACTTTCTCTTTCCAGAAGTTTCTGAAATCGGGGTCCAAAGGATCGGCCGTTTCCAGAGAACCGATTCCGCCACTTCGGCCGAATCTATTCGATGCCGGCTTAAGTGGAGACGAAAAGCGAATTGAGACAAACAGCCTGATGCCGTACGGTCTGAATACATCCGCCAAAGCCTTGAGCTTAGTAATATATTCAGCCGTCAGGAAAATTGGATTGGCATTCACATTGTTCACCACCGCTCCATTGATGCCGATAGAAGCGTTCGCTCTTGCATAATCTCTGTATCGCGGATCTATCGTCTCCGGCAGCTCATCCCATTTCCACAGAGACCTACCGGCGTAGCCTCGTTCTACCGAGCGGTCCAGATTATCCCAGTGATTCAAAAGCCGGTATTGAATTCGAGGCCTGGAGTGGATGTTTATGTCTGTCAGAGATTGTCCAATCTGCACTAGCCTCAATAAATGGAAAGAGCCGTACAAAAGGCCAATATCTTTGTTTGCCGTGATAATTATTGCTGGAATGCCTTTGATCTTGACCGACCGAATTAGAAATCCTTCACGCCCTAAAGAAGCCAGCTCATTGGACAAGTTTAATTGTTGTATAATCTGAGACTGTGACGGCGTGCCAATAACCAGAGCAGCTTTTTTGGAAAGCATACTGTCTACAGGCAAATCAACTCCTAAAAGACCATCCAGTCCCTCCTTAACTTCCTGTCGAACAATGCCAAGCGTTTCGGAATCGCCCTCAATTACAATAGATGAAAAAGCCTGCTGGTATTCTTCCAATATCGCTGCATCATCCAGCTTTTTGTAGGACAACCACAGTTCGTAACCGTCATCGGCACTTATCGTTGGACAAACTGAAACTACAATAAGAAATGCAGAAAATACACCTTGCAATAATAGTTTCATGTTCACACCAATCACAATAAAACTTACCATCTTCGGGTATCATTTGATTGAAGGATACTATAGTATTTTATGACCTTGTCAAGTAATCGCCCAATCTTTTTATCTGGCCGTTCTTCACATTATTTGAATTTGTTTTTCTTCTTACTATGATAAGGACCGGAAGTTTTGTTGCTGTCAATGCCAAATTCGATATACTTGTAGGACAACGTTGTGTAGATTTGAGAAAGGTACGGCAGCAAGTTAATGAAGGATTAGGATATTATGCTTGGAGTTAGCTGGATTGACTGGCTGGTCATAGCCCTCTATCTTGGATTAATTGCGGTGATTGGTGTTTCCGCCGCCCGACGAGTACGCAATTCGGCCAGTTTTTTCATCGGCGACCGAAAGTTTGGCAAGCTGATGATGATGTTTTTCACTTTCGGCACCGGCACCCATTCCGACCAGGCCGTCAGTGTTGCAGCAAAAACCTATCGCTCCGGCGCATCGGGAATCTGGTACCAATGGTTGTGGCTGTTCGTGACGCCTTTCTTCTGGTGGCTGGCCCCGATTTTCAGACGAATGCGTGCTGTTACTACAGGAGATTATTTTAATGCCAGATATGACCGTGGTGTGGCCGGTCTGTACGCAGTTGTTGGGATGCTGCAACTAATGGTTAATATTGGCGTGATGCTCAAAGGCAGCACAGCCATGATCACGGCGGTGTCGGGGGGACAGATCAATCCGAACATTGCCATCTGTGCGATGACGGCAATCTTTATTATCTATGGAATAGCAGGGGGGCTGAGTGCTGCGATCCTGACGGATTTTGTCCAGGGGATGCTCACAATTGTTCTTTCTTTTTTAATATTGCCCTTCGCCCTGTCGGCAGTAGGTGGGATGTCGGGCCTGCGTGAAAGCATACAAAATCCGGACATGTTCAAGATTGTTGCCCCGGCGGACATAACAGCGTTTTACATTGCAATCATTTCGTTCAATGCCTTGTTAGGCTGGGTGACCCAGCCCCACAACATGGGCCTGGCGGCTGCCGGCAAAACCGAAATGGAAGGCCGTGTTGGTGTAATGTGCGGCATCCTCTTCAAACGAATATGTACAATAGCATGGGTGCTTACGGGACTTTGTGCCGTCGGGCTTTATGCCGGCATGGACGTAGATATCGACCATGTTTACGGTCTTATGGCTCATAGTTTGCTGCCGAAGATTGCGCCCGGACTTATTGGTTTGTTCATTGCTTCGATGCTGGCCGCAGTTATGAGTTCCTGTGATGCTTTCATGGTCGCTTCGTCGGCATTGTTTACCGAAAACATTTATCGAACTTTTTTGGTAAAAAATAAGCCGGATAGACATTACACTATTGTTGGCCGTGTAGTTTCGGGAATTGTTGTTGCAGCCGGTGTTTATTTTGCATTCAGCCTCGAAAGCGTTGTACAGGGCCTTGAAATATTCTGGAAGGTTGCGGCGATGATGGCCATTCCGTTCTGGCTGGGACTATTCTGGCGGCGTGCCACTTCGATAGCTGCATGGGTGTCCACTCTTTTGAGCTTTGCCGTTTTGCTGTTCACCAGCAAAGTCGAAATATTCGGCACTCTCTTGTGGGACTTCAACGCGACACTGGCGGACAGGTTGCCTGCCTTTATGCTGTTTGAGGGCAAGCTCAATCTGCCGTGGCAAATGATCATGTATATTTCTGCCGGCTTTATCATAGCTATTATCGTAAGTCTGCTTACAAAGCCGGTGGAGAAGAAAAAACTGGACCGCTTCTATGAATGCCTGCGGACTCCTATTGCTCCCGGCGAACCGGAAACCACGCCTTTTACTCTCCCCGATGGGGTCGAGCCGGCGCCACGCCGGCCCTGGTTCGATCATCCCGATTTCGAAATACCCAAACCGAGCCTTGTTGGTATTGTCGGTTTCGTCGCCGGTTGGATTGCTGTAGCTATGTTAATCGTCTCCTTCTTCTGGATAATCAATCGATAAGTCATTTAGGACAAGAAGGATTGTATGAATATTTTGGGAATATCAGCGTATTATCATGACAGCGCTGCGGCACTTGTACGTGACGGTGAAATTATCGCTGCTGCTCAGGAGGAGCGGTTTTCTCGGAAAAAACACGACAGCAGATTTCCGACGAATGCAGTCGATTGTTGCCTCCGGGCCGGAGAGATAACTGCAGAGCTGCTTGATTATGTCGTGTTTTATGAAAAGCCCCTTGTCAAATTCGAGAGATTGCTTGAAACATATATCGCTTATGCTCCGCTCGGATTCCGGCAGTTTCTCATGGCAATGCCGCTATGGCTGCGTCAGAAACTCCACCTGCCGCGCGAAATAGACAAGGCCCTGAAGGGTCAATACAAAGGCTGCTATGTATTTATCGAACATCACGAATCTCATGCTGCAAGCGCTTTTTTCCCTTCCGGCTTTGAGCAAGCAGCTATTCTTACTATGGATGGAGTGGGCGAATGGACGACAGCAAGCTTCGGCACAGGTGAAGGTAATAGAATCCGACTGACCAATGTTATACACTTTCCGCATTCGTTAGGGCTGCTTTATTCTGCGTTTACATATTTCACCGGATTTCGAGTCAATTCCGGCGAATACAAACTGATGGGTCTTGCCCCTTATGGCGAACCAGTTTACTACGATACTATCAAGAAAAATCTAATCGACATTAAACCTGACGGCTCGTTTCGTTTGAATATGTCATATCTGCCCTATTGCCACAAGACTGTCATGACGAACAAGAAGTTCGAAAGACTTTTCGACGGGCCGCCGCGAAAGCCGGAATCGGAGCTGACCCAGCGAGAGATGAACATAGCCGTTTCTATACAGAAGGTTACAGAAGAGATAATGCTGCTTGCCGCCCGCCACGTTTATAATCAGACTAAAATGAAGAATCTTGTTTTGGCCGGCGGTGTGGCACTGAATTGCGTCGGTAACGGCCGAATTCTGCGAGAGGGGCCTTTCGAGAATATCTGGATACAGCCGGCGGCGGGAGATGCCGGAGGAGCACTGGGAGCGGCATTGTTTGTTTGGTACCAATTGTTAGAGAATCAGCGTAAAGCTGAAGGCCGGGACTTCCAGCGTGCTTCACTGCTGGGGCCGGCTTATGATGATGAGCAAGTCTGCAGGTTCCTCGATTCTGTGGGAGCAAAATATCACTCCTATACGGACAGCGAGCAGTTGATTGACATAACAGCAGATTTAATCGCTCAGGAAAAAGTTGTAGGCTGGTTCCAGGGGAACATGGAATTCGGTCCCCGGGCCTTGGGTAATCGGAGCATAATCGGGGACGCCCGCAGCGAGAAAATGCAGTCGGTAATGAATCGCAAGATTAAATTTCGCGAATCGTTTCGGCCATTTGCTCCATGCGTTCTTCGCGAGCACGTGCACGATTACTTTGAAATGCAGCCCGAACAGGACAGCCCTTACATGCTACTGGTCGCTCCTCTAAGAGAAGCCAAACGCCTGCAAGTCAATACACCGCCGGCCCAGCTAATAGGTCTGGACAAATTGAAAGTCAAACGCAGCGTTGTGCCGGCAATAACTCACGTTGACTACTCAGCCCGCGTCCAGACTGTAGATCCGCAGAAGCATCCAAAACTTCATCGTCTGATGAGTCGGTTTAAAGAAAAGACCGGGTGCCCGGTGATTATCAACACCAGTTTCAATATTCGTGGCGAACCGATTGTCTGCAGTCCGGAGGATGCTTACAAATGTTTTATGGCTACCAACATGGACGTTCTGGTTATGGAGAACCAGTTGCTT
>JAFGPJ010000178.1 GCA_016936275.1 Sedimentisphaerales bacterium | reverse complement strand
GGCTGGAGCGGAGTCGTCGGGCCAAATGGTGCCGGGAAGACGACGTTATTAAAACTTGCAACAGGTCTATTGAAACCAAATACAGGCTCTATCACAACGCGGCAAAATTCAGTGTATTGCCCTCAACGCACGGACGATATTCCGGAGAAATTAAATGAGCTAATCTCCGGAGATACTAAATCAGCCCACATCATAAAAAGCAGGTTGGGTGTATGCGATGACTGGGATCGGCGCTGGGCGACGCTGTCTCACGGCGAACGCAAACGAGCGCAAATTGCCGTGGCACTCTGGCTCAGGCCGGATGTGCTTGCTATTGATGAACCAACGAATCACATAGATTCTCAAGCCTGCGAGATCATTGCTCAATCGCTTCGCTCTTTTAAGGGAGTCGGATTAATCGTCAGCCATAATAGGGAACTTCTTGATTTACTATGCCAACAATGTTTCTTCATAGAGACTCCCGACATCATTGCCCGCCCCGGCGGTATTACTAAAGGAATGGAAACCGCCAAAGCCGAGCAGCAATCTCTCGAAAAACAACGCGTACAAAAGAAACATGCGTATAAAACTTTGCAAAAAGAAGCCGCAAGGCGCCGAGAGCTTGCGATTAAGTCACATAAGCTACGGTCTAAACAAGGGCTGGCAAGGAAAGACCATGATGCACGTGAAAAAAAAGACAGAGCCCGTGTCAGCGGAAAAGACGGCGTCGGCGGAAAACTCCGGAGACAATTGAAAGGCCGCCTCGAACAGATCCGTAAAAACCTGGAAAATACAACTGTCAAGAAACAGCACACATTGGGCATTTGGTTGCCCGGCTCTGTTTCCAAACGGAACTTTCTTCTCGAACTCCCTGCAGGCTCGTTGTCACTGGGGGGGCAAAAGCAACTCTGTTATCCGGAATTGCACATCAGCCCGGGGGACCGTATTGCCGTTACGGGGCCAAATGGTGCAGGGAAAAGCACACTCATCCGGTTTATTGCTGATTGTTTAAACGTTTCAAAAGAGCATATAACGTATGTCCCGCAGGAAATCGACCTTAATCAATCCCAGGAAATCCTGGCCCAGGCACTTACTTTGCCTAAAGACAAGCTTGGTCATCTGATGACAATTGTCAGCCGGTTGGGCTCCCGACCTGAGAAGCTGTTAAATAGCGATGTGCCAAGTCCCGGCGAGATCCGCAAGCTGCTTCTGGCGATAGGAATGACCTATACGCCCCACATTACTATTATGGACGAGCCGACCAACCACATGGACCTGCCGTCGATTGAGTGTCTCGAACAAGCCTTAAAAAACTGCCCGTGCAGCCTGCTGTTGGTCAGCCATGACAGGTATTTTCTAAGCAAGCTGACAAACAGGGAATGGAATATTACGCCGGATTCGAATTCACTTGGAAGATATGTCTTAAGCAAGTTGTAATAACTGTTCCGGTCATATCGCTTGGTTCTTGCGCTTGTTTTTCATTTGACACAACGGGAAGATATATTATCATCAATCCGACAATATAAATATACGGAGTATATCGAAATGTACCAGAACGGCATAGATTTAACACGGTCTCAGTTCATGGCGGCCGCTTAGATATCAATTTTTGGCGCTGCAGCAGCAAGTTCTGCGCCCGAGAAGAAGGACGAGATTAAAATGAAAATAAGCTTTCATACTGACGCGTTCAATTCCTCATACTGGAACTTTGAAAAATGCCTCGAGTGGGCGCAGAAAAACGATGTCCACTTCATCGAGTGCGGCATAATCGACGGCGTGAGCTGGATTCACGGCCTCGGATACCAGCCGCACGTGGTATTATATGAAGATCCACTGTTACTTCGCCGGAAGATGGAAAACTATGGCGTAAGGTTCTCGCAGGTGGATGCTGCGTTTCCGCTGTCCGGCAAGGATGGACCGCTATACGGCGTGCCTTACGTCCTCAAAACAATCCCCTGGGCAAAGCATGCCGGTTGTGAGCGTATCGCCACCACGGACGGCCTGCACAAACCTGAAGGATTGTCCGATACAGAAGCTATGGAATCGATGAAACGAAGTTACGGCCAAATCATCGAGGTCGCCGAGGCTTATGAAATAATTATCAATATCGAAGTGCACGGTTACTTCACGACCAAGCCCGAGATGATGGAGAAAATGCTGGCGTTTTGCGATTCTCCGTACCTGCGGATGAACATGGATACCGGCAACACATTCATCGCCGGACAGGATCCTGTGGCCTTTTGTGAGCGATTTAAAGAAAAGGTCAACCATGTGCATGTAAAGGACGTCAGCGAATCCCTTGCCGCAGCGGTCCGTGGCGAGCAGACAGGCATCGCCGTAAGCCACTGCGCCATCGGCGACGGTGTTAATGACGAAAACATAAAAAAGGTCCTAACCATACTTGGGGACATCGGGTATGACGGTGTGCTGAGCATGGAATGTGAAGGAGCCGGCGGACCAATGATTGAAAAATCACTCGCATGGCTGCGCAGGACACTACGGGAGTTGAATATCGGAGTCGAATAACGGTGTGGGGGTGGCAAATTGCCCCCGTCGCCGAGGCTTCAATTGAAAGAGCCGTTACTAACTATTTCTGTTGCGTCAGGAGAGATGCTTTTTAAGGCTTCTCTTGCCGCTTCAAATTTCCAGAAATTAATATAAGGGAACGTATATGCGTACAATCTTAACTACAGTAGCTCTTTTGTGTTTCAGCAATATGTTTATGACTTTTGCCTGGTACGGCCATTTGAAGAACCTCTCGCACAAGCCGTGGTTCATCGCAGCCATCGTAAGCTGGGGCATCGCTTTTTTCGAATACATGCTCCAGGTGCCGGCCAACAGAATCGGACATCAGCTCATAAGCGTCGGCCAGCTTAAAATTATACAGGAGATAGTAACATTAAGCGTTTTTGTTCCTTTCTCGATTCTGTATCTTAAGGAACAGATTCGACTGGACTATTTATGGGCGGGCCTGTGCATCTTAGGGGCCGTGTTCTTCGTATTCCGGCACAAACTCACCGGGGCATGATATTATCGATCTGATATTACTAAAAAACATTATCTTAGCAATTCGAGAGCATTATCGTATCGGCTCGCGAGGTTCTGCCATTTAAAATGGTCAGTGAGGATAGACGAGCTTATATGTGCAGGCCAGAGAGGGGCTTTCTCAACACGGGCGGCAAGTTGACTTAGCTTATCGGCAAGGTTCTGTACTGAACCATCATAAAAGAATTGCCCGGTTCCTTCGGTTCGTCCGAGGCCGAGGATTTCCGGATATGAAAGGCGGTTGGGAACAAGCGGATAAGCTCCAGCAGCGACGGCTTCGATAACGCCAATGCCGAAGAATTCGTGGTTTGCAGTAGAGACCACAACATCGACTCCAGAAAGAACTCGCGCATAGTCATTTCGGCTTTCCTGATAACCCCAATAGTCGATATGGTCACGGAAGTCATTATGTGCTTTATCGAAAACTGCCGGCCGGTCTCGAAAGCATTGACCAATAACGCTTATTCTGAACTTTACGTTTTTATCCTTCAGTATTTGAATTGCTTTGAAAAAATCCTCCGGGTTTTTGTCGTGCTCCCATCTCGCGCACCAAAGGATATGTAGAGGCCCCGGCTGACGTGTCCTCCGAGCGGGAAAATCCATTATACCGGGCGGATATACTGATGATTTGGCTCGGATTTTGTCAATCGCTTCGAGAGGCTGATAATCCGGCATGGATTTGAGAAACTTCGCGAGCGCGTCAAGGAACGAGTCTAAGTGAAATTGCGAATTGAACCAGACGGCATCGGCCGTCATGGCACTGGTAAGATTGGTCATCGCGAACTGATAGTCCCGCTCATCTTCGATGCGAACGGGATAGGTCAACTGGTTCTCGTGAAAGTAAATGACTTTCGGCAATTCGGCAGTCGTTGCCGGAGCCAGGGCGACGAATTCGGCAAGATTCAGCATGTCGCTACAAAACAACAGATCCCATTTTTGGCATTTTTCCCTGAGCTCGGACACCTGGGCAGCAAAAGTTATTGCCGAGTGACGCATACGCCACTTCCACTTGTGTGCCGGAAGTGTCAAGAGCGTCCAGCCGTGTTTGCTCACTTTTGATAATCCGTCAATGAAAGCCTTGTGACTGCCGCCGTAATATGGTTCCAGTGCCAGAATATTCATAAGACCATCTTACGCGTCTTGTCCGGCAAATCAAGCGCGCTTTCCGGTAAATGACGGGGTGCTTGATATATTTGATTTTGACAGCCGACACGTTTTGGAATAGATTATCGACCTTAAATTGGAATCTCCGGACAATTACACTAATGTACCGAAAAGGAAAAATACGAATGTTTAACAAACCTGCCGTAAATATCATAAAGACAGTTATACTACTGATAATTTGCTCTTTTCTTACAAGCTGTTCGGTATTTACCAGCCCCCGAGTATGGCGGCAGACGGGTCCGGAAGTACCTGAGTTATCAGTGTTCGACAAGACCATGAAGGACTTCATGGTCTCGCGAAAAGTCTCAGCCGGCTCGCTGGCTATAACATATAACAGCCGGCTCGTTTTCGCGCGAGGCTACACTTGGTCGAAAGCGGACTCGCCGGCGACCGAGCCTATGGCGCTTTTTAGAATTGCGAGTCTTTCCAAACCTATCACTTCTGCCGGCATATTAAAATTGGCCGAGGACAAACGACTGAGCCTGGATGATAAAGTTATGGAAATCCTGTCGTTCGGAACACCCGAAGGTGAAACTCCTGATCCAAATCTTAAGAAAGTGACAATCCTGCATCTGCTTGAACATCTCGGCGGATGGGACCGTGACAAGACGTTCGATCCGATGTTCGCCGACGAGAAAATCAGCAAAACACTCGGTGTGCCGATGCCGGTATCTCAGGCTGATATTATTACATTCATGAACGGCCGGCCTCTCCAGTACGAGCCAGGCACGAAATTCGCTTACAGCAATTACGGCTATTGCCTGCTGGGAAGGGTGATCGAGCAAATAACCGGCATGAGCTACGAGGACTATATTAAAAGATTTGTGCTCTCGCCGCTCGGAATCACGAGGATGCAAATCGGGCATTCGAACCTTGATGACCGCGTGCCGGGTGAAGTAGCGTACGAATCGAAGAAAGAATCCGCTTACGGCTCGTTCAATCTGGAGAATATGGATTCGCACGGGGGATGGCTGTTATCGGCGCCGGAGCTTGTGCGATTCGCCGCTGCGTTCGACGATCCGGCAAACTGTCCTATTCTTTCGGCAGCGTCTATCGAGACGATGTTCTCACTGCCGGCAACAATCGCCCGTGAGAATTACAAGCCCGGCGAAAAGTATTACGCCTGTGGCTGGGATGTAAGAGATTACGGCAATGGACGCCGGAATACCTGGCATACTGGCAGTCTGCCCGGATGCTATACCTTCATGTCAAGATGGTCGAACGGCGTCAACTGCGTCGTGCTGTTCAATAAAAGGGGGGATGGCTTCGAGGTAATTGATCCGCTGCTTTGGAAAGCAGTAAAATCCGTATCCAACTGGCCCGAACATGACCTTTTTGATGGAATGTTATAAAGGCAAGGTCAATAATGACGGTCTGAAAAAATTATAGTTGGTGATTTGGCGAAAAAGGCTTGTCCGGCAGGTGTTATTTGGTTACCCTATCAGCTAATATAAATTTGTTTCATGCCGATTCGTCGTTAACCGGCTATGACAGGAAGTTGTATGAAGGAGTATGAATATGAATAGAGATAAGATAACACGGCGAGATTTCCTCAAGAGTACGGCTGCTTTGGCCGGCACCGTTATGTTGTCATCCTGCAGCATTGGCCCGTTCGCTAAACGGACGCCGACGGCTGTCGACCAGGTTACTTTAGGCAAAACAGGATTGAAGCTGAGCCGGCTTGGTATCGGGACCGGCAGCAACAGCGGCAGCGTCCAGCGTGCGCTGGGAGCCGACGGCTTTAATCGGCTGATACACTACGCTTACGACCAGGGCATCACATACATCGACACGGCTGAAAGCTACAGAACCCATACGATGGTTCGTGAGGCAATCAAGGGCCTGCCCCGAGAGAAGCTTTTCATCCAGTCCAAGATGCCCGGCGTGCCTGAAAAACCGCTGGATGTGCTCGACCGTTATCGAAAGGAGCTTGGCGTCGATTACATCGACAGCCTTTTGACTCACTGCGGCGTCACCGCCAACTGGGACGATGAACGCAAAAGGGTGCTGGACGCCCTCGAAGAGGCCAGGGACAAGAAGATAATTCTTGCTCACGGTGTGTCGTGTCACTCGCTTCCCGCTTTGACAACGGCAGCCCAATCGGACTGGGTGGACGTGAACCTTGTACGAATAAATCCACAGGGTGCTCACATTGACACGCCGGCAGAGACATGGAACGCCACGAGTGACAAATCCCATTTGCCTCCGGTCTTGAAGCAAATTAAGGTCATGCGGGAAAACAACCACGGTGTCATCGGCATGAAACTAATCGGCAACGGCGACTTCGCTGATCCCGAGGCTCGCGAGAAGTCTATCCGCTTCACGATGCAGTCCGGCCTGACAGACGCGGTCGTGATCGGCTTCAAGAGCCCTGCGGAAATCGACGAGGCCATCAAACGCATTAACAGCGCCCTGGCTGAGATTGCGTGAAAAAAACATTCGGCAATTGTTGGCAACCGGCTCTCCCGAGGAAAGACACCCATGGCTATGGTTGATCAGAAAACCAGTTCTATCGAAAGAATGTTCTCCGAAGTGCCGGCAACGTATGAATTGGTAAACCATGTCCTGACGATGGGACTTGATGTCGTATGGCGCCGGCGGGCGGCCAGAATCGCCGCGACGGCTAACGGTGGTCAATGGGCTGATATGTGCACCGGCACAGGAGAGATGGCCGCTAACCTGAGCCGGCTGGCTCCGGAGGGAACAACTATCTATGGGATAGATTTCTCAGAGCCTATGTTGGAGCAGGCGAGAAAAAAGCCGGAAGCGGATAATATTAACTTTGTCGTTTCCGATATCAAGGCACTGGATTTTCCGGATGCGAGCTTTGATCTGATTACTATGTCATTTGCAACACGCAATATCAATCTTAGCAAAGACATTCTGGTTCAAAGTTTCAGCGAATTTTACCGGGTCTTAAAACCGGGCGGCCGTTTCGTAAATCTGGAAACCAGCAGGCCGTCATTTTGGCTTTTCAGGAAGTGCTTTCACCTGTATATAAAGCTGTTTGTCAAATCAATAGGTAGCCGCATTTCCGGATCCGGAGATGCTTATACTTATTTGGCTACGACGATACATCGTTTCTATTCGGCGCAAGAGCTGGCCGACATCATGCGCCAGGCCGGTTTTGATAAAGTCACTTTTCAACAATACCTGCTCGGAGCAGTAGCCATTCATCAGGCGATGAAGTTTTGAAACTGCCGTTTTTCTTTTTGCGTTCGGATCTTTGATTCGTAGAATCTACTGATGCTGTATCTTTGGATAATTTTGCTTATTTTGCTGAATGTCGTCTGGCTGATGCTGGTTGTTTTCGGTTTGCCGGGCAACTGGCTTATTGTAATATCGACCTGCCTGTTCGCCTGGTGGCGATGGGAAGACGGCGTCTTTTCCATTTACACTTTAACCGCTATCGTGGTTTTAGCCATTCTGGGAGAATTATTCGAATTCCTCGGGGGCGTGCAGGGAGCTAAAAGGGCGGGAGCAAGTTGGCGCAGTTCGATTGCTGCAGTCGCAGGTGCTGTTGCCGGTGCTATCATCGGCACGTTTCTGATTCCCGTGGTGTTCTTGGGAACCGTGCTGGGCGCCTGTCTCGGGGCCGGATTTGCTACATGGTCGCTGGAACTGTCTCGCAGCAGAAAAATGGGCGAGTCAGTTCGATGCGCAGTCAGTGCCGGGCTCGGCGAGTTACTCGGTATTACGGCGAAAATCACCGTCGGCGTTATCATCTGGCTAATGGTCGCCGTCGCCGCTTTCTGGCCCTGAAAGCAACCCTTATATCAGCTAAATACTCGACGTATTAGCTTATTCCTCGGCGCAAAGTCAACTAATGAGCTGCTTATCGAGAGATGTCATTCCCGAATAGCCGTCGGCGAAAATTCAGAGTCCGGCAAGCTATATATCAATTAGTGCACTTCCATCCTTGACCGAGGTGCTCACTATTTAGTATATTGTATATCAGTTAGCGTATGCCGAAACCCTGCCGGTACATTCCTGCTGGCGGAGTGTGGCAATCGCCAGTTAGGCAAGTGTCCTGTTGCTAAAAGTTAGGAACGGAGGTCGAAAATGGCGCCGGTAAGAATTTCACTATCTGTGCAGGCAATCTCTTTATTAATTGCGATTTGCCTTGCCAGCTTTACCGCGCAGGCTCGATATGGTGAAGATACGGAGACACCGGATGATCCGGTAAATTTTACCGATCCGATATTGAAAGCCCTCGTAGGAGCACAATTGGGCGTGACGACCCCAACTGTTGCGGACATGGTGTTCTTGAAGGAATTGAACGCTGCCGGCAGGGGCATAAGCGACCTTACCGGCCTGGAATATGCAACGAATCTGACCAGCCTGAATCTCGGAGAATTCTATTACTACTGGGTCTGGCCGCCGGAGCTTCGCACAAATCAAATCGAAGACATCACGCCCTTGTCCGGCCTGACCAGGTTGAAATCGCTCGATCTCAGCAACAATCAGATTAGTGATATCTCGGCTCTGTCAGGCATGGCCGCTCTTGAAACGCTGACTCTCTACAAAAATAATATCACGGATATCACAGCTCTGTCCGGCCTGTCAAACCTGACATCACTGGATCTCGAGCGCAATCAAATTACAAACATATCACCGCTGTCCGGGCTGACCAACCTCACATTGCTGGAGCTCAACAGCAATCCGATTGCGGATACCTCGCCGTTATCTATGCTGACCGGCCTCGAATCGTTATCACTCAGCCGTGTCGGTCTTACAACGATCCCCGAGCTGACGGACCTGCCGAATCTCAAATTCCTTGATCTCGTCGGTAATCAGATCACGGACATATCCGGCTTGTCCGGCATGTCAGCCATCGAGTCTGTGTCTCTCTTCGGAAACCGTATCACAAGTATCTCCGCATTGTCGGACGTGCCGAATCTCAAAGCTCTTGGGCTTGGCATTAACCAGATTGCGGACATCTCCGGCTTGTCCGGTCTTACGAGTCTCAATATCGTGGATCTCACGAACAACAGGATCACAGCCATTGGTGAATTGACCGACCTGCCGAACCTGTTTTACATGGATCTCCAGAACAACCAGATAACGGACATCTCCGGTCTGTCCAGCCTGCCGAATCTAACTATCGTATATCTCAATCGCAATCGGATAGAAACCCTCGATGCCTTATCAGACCTGCCAAAGCTGAGATATATAGAAATCAGCACGAATCAAATAACGGACATTTCCGGCTTGTCCGGCATGCCCAGTCTCGAAAGTGTCGATCTAAGCTACAATCAGATCGAGGCGATTCCCGCGTTGTCCGACCTGACGAATCTAATGTCCATGGATCTCAGGAACAACCGAATCACAGACGTCGCTGGCCTGGCCGGATTGGCGGATATCGAGTTTCTCGATTTGGCAAACAATGACATCGAAGACGTCACCGTCCTGTTCGGTCTGACAAGTATAAGATCGCTGAGACTCAGCAATAATTTTATTGAAGATATTTCCGCTTTAACATCGCTCCAGAGGCTGGACCTGCTGGACCTGTTATACAATCCGCTCGATGAGGATGCTTACGTCTATAACCTGCCGATTATCGAAGCAAACAATCCCGGTATGGAAATTTACTACGATCCGTGTCCCTGGGCCTTCGAACGCCGGCCCTTCGACAGAGCCGGTGACATAACACAAACACCGGTACTCAGGTGGACTGCCGGGGCATGGGCCGCCGTGCATGATGTTTACTTCGGGCAGGATAAAGAGCTGGTGGCCAACGCAACGATAGCAGACACAGAGATATATCGTGGCTGGCTGGGGCTTGACACGGTCATGTACGAGCCGGAGGCTCTTGAGTGGGGCACAACTTATTATTGGAGAATCGACGAGGTGAATTTCATCACTATCGAGGCCGAAGACGGCGCCGAGGACGTAAATGAAATCGTCTGGAAAGGACGGGCCTGGAGCTTCACCACAGCCGAGTTTATCGTAATCGATGACTTCGAGTTGTACACCAACAACCGTGATGCCGGTCAGGCCGTCTTCCAGACATGGATCGATGGATTGGGCTTCTCCAAGCCCGAGCCGAACAGTCCCGGTAACGGCACCGGTTCGATTGTCGGGCACGATATCTGGACCCAGGGCACCCCGTACAAAACAATCGCCGAAACCGGACTAGTTCACGGTGGCCGGCAATCCATGCCTTTGTATTACAAAAACGCCGATGAGCCGCACTACTCGCAGACTGACCGAACGTGGCCGGCTCCGCAGGACTTGACTCTCAATGGGATGGACACTTTCGAGCTGTACTTCAGAGGCACCTCGGACAACGAGCCGGGGCAGTTGTACCTGTCAATAGAAGACGACACCGGACAGATCGCCGTCATGACCTATCCGGACCCCAATGCAGTGTTCACCGAGCAATGGCAGAAGTGGAGTGTCCCACTGGTGGGCTTAATCGCAGATGGTGTAGATGTCACTGCAATTCGGAAGGTATCCATTGGCGTCGGCGACCCCGACAATCCGCAGCCCGGAGGTATCGGCATCATCTACATAGACGACATCCGGGTAATCCAATTATAAAATGAGCAGACACAGCATGGGCAAGCAATGTATACTGCAATACCATGGCTAACAATCTTTGAAGAGACATAAGTAACACTAAGGTATAACTCTCCTGGAAGGGACATCTTACAGTGCTTCGTAAGAATGCTCCCTCTACCAAGCATAGCGGACTTTTTGGCTTCTGGAAGCCTAAACGCTATAAACGTATTCTTTGGAAAGTGATTTGAGTCTTGTATCCATAGAGAAAGGGGCGTATACTCATTTGGGAATATTCTAAGGTAATTGCGAATTACCTTTTGACGGAGTACGTAAAAGTATGAAGGTTACTTATGATCCTCAAATGGATACGCTCACTGTGGTTTTTACCGAAACCCCGGTGGCCGAAAGCGACGAGGACAAGCCTGGGATCATTCTGTACTACGACGCGTCGGGTAATTTGGTATCTTTAGAGATACTGGATGCATCACACCGAGCTATGGTTCCGACACGAATCGAATACCAGGTCGCTCCGACGCCAACATAATGGTTTTCTATGCTTTGCGGTCTCAGTGCTCTCAGCGGTTAGCCGGTAACGACTTCAACACAGCGACTGCACAGGTCGGGATACTCTGGGCTGGTTCCGACGCTCGGCCAGTAGTTCCAGCATCGCTGGCATTTTTCGTAGGAGCTTTTTTGTGCCGAGACGATTGTCTCACCGACGGCCTTCTGCAGCTTGACCTCGCTTACGATGCACAAAGCTTCGAATTGTTCGAGCCCGAACGCATTAAGTATCGCGGCATCATCTTCGTCGCAAATAATCGTTACACAGGCCTCCTGATTGCTTGCGATCTTTTTGTCCTTTCGCAGACCTTCGAGGACCCGCAAAACCTCATCGCGAAGCGTCATCAGTTTTTCCCACCTTGATTCATTGCTTTTATAATCAATCGAATCATCGATTTTTGGCATCGGCGCCAAATGCACGCTGTCGCATTCGTGCTGCGTGCTGTGTTCTGCGTTCTCCGTATTCTCGCCTTCATCGCAGCACGCGGCACGCATCACGCTCGACGATCTTATTGCCGTCCAGGCCTCTTCGGCGGTATGTACAAGAATCGGGGCCAGCATCCGCACGAGGGCATCTAAAATGTTATACATGGCGGTCTGGGCGCTTCTGCGAGAGAAACTGTCGGCGGCGTCGCAGTACATGCGGTCCTTGAGCACGTCCATGTAGATGCTGCTCATCTCCACCGTACAGAAATTATAGAGCAGCGAATAAACCCTGTGGAAAATAAAGCCTTCGTACGCTTCGGTGACATTGGCAATCAGTTTCTGCAACTGCTGCATCGCCCATTTGTCTGTCTCGAACATTTTATCGTAAGCGACGCTCATTTTGGCCGGGTCGAAATCGTTAATATTGCCGAGCAGGTATCGCAGCGTATTTCGGATTTTCCTGTAGGCGTCCTGCGTCCTGCCGATTATCTCATCATTACAGCGGAAATCTTCCTGGTAATTGACGCTGGAGACCCACAGCCGAAGAATGTCGGCTCCATACTTGGCTACTTCTTCCTGGGCGTTGACGTAATTGCCGAGCGACTTGGACTGCTTCATTCCCTTTTCATCGACGGTGAAGCCGTGCGTTAAGACGCTCTTGAAAGGCGGCCTGCCGGTCTTTGCCAGTCCAGGCAGCAGCGACAGTTGGAACCAGCCGCGATGCTGGTCAGAGCCTTCGAGATACAAATCGACCGGCACCGGCCAGCCCGTCTCTTTCGCGCAGACGCTGTACCAGCTACAGCCAGCCTCGAACCAGACGTCGAAAATGTTCTCTTCCTTCTGCAGCTCGTCCAGCACGAATCCTTCCGGCAGCTCAAAATCGTCGCCCAAAATTTGCCTTGGCGAATCGGTGAACCAGCGGTCCGAGCCGTGCTCGGCGGTGTATTTCGCCACGGCCAGCACGGATTCTTTGGTCAGCAGCGACTTGCCGGCGGCGTTTACAAACACAGGAATCGGCAGGCCCCAGCTTCGCTGCCGGCTGATGCACCAGTCCGGGCGAGATTCGAGCATTCCACCGATGCGCTTTTTGCCCCAGGCGGGAATCCATTCGACGTTATTAATACTTTCCATCGCCATATCACGAAGATTTTTTCCCACGCCGGGCAGCTCTTTATCCACGCTGACGAACCACTGCTCGGTAGCGCGGAAGATTACCGGCCCTTTACTCCGCCAGCAGTGTGGATAGCTGTGAGTAATTTCGCCCTGTGCGAAGAGCAGACCCCTATCCTGCAAATCGTTATTGACTACGGCGTCCACTTCCAGCACGTTTCGCCCCTGCAGCCATTCCGGCACGGTTTTATCGTATCGACCATCGTCCATCACCGGCGAATAAACGGCTAAGCCGTACTTCTGCCCGGACATGTAATCTTCTACGCCGTGGCCCGGCGCGGTGTGGACTAGGCCCGTGCCGTCCTCGGTGGTGACATACTCGGCAAGAATAATCATGAAGGCATCCTTGTCTGTCGGATTGTCCTCCACGAATGGATGTAAATAGCGCAGGCCTTCAAGCTCGTTGCCTTTGACGGTTTTTTCGCCGATGCTGTATTTGCCTTCCGCCAGATCACCGGCAGCAATGACCGCATTGATCCTGTCTGTAGAAACCATCGAGGTGAAATTCCTGCCGTATTTTTCGTAACGGATCGTGGTATATTCCAGCCAGGGGTGAACCGCGATGGCGAGATTCGCAGCCAGCGTCCACGGTGTCGTCGTCCATATCATAAAGCAGATCGAAACATTCGCCGCTTCGCCTTGCCCTACAAGGCCAAGCTCGGTCAGTCGCTCGATGCTTTCCTGGGCTACCGGGAAATTCACGAAGATGCTCGGCGAGGAAATGTCCTTGTACTCCAGCTCCGCCTCGGCCAGTGCCGTCTCGCACCCGATTGACCAGTGAATCGGCTTGAGCTGTTTATAGACCAGACCCTTATCAACCATCTCGGCGAATACTTCCAGAATCCCGCTTTCGTAGGACGGCTTGAATGTCAGGTACGGATTGTCGAAATCGCCGAACACACCCAATTCCTGGAACTGTTTACTCTGAATTTTGACGTATTTGCTCGCGTATTTATAGCATAGCTTGCGGATATCGAGCTTGTTCATTTCGCGGATTTTTTCGCCCAATTCGGTGACGACCTTCGATTCGATGGGCAGACCGTGGCAATCCCAGCCCGGCACGTACGGGGCGTCGAAGCCGGCCATTGTCCTGGACTTGACTACCATGTCCTTCAGGACTTTGTTGGTGACGTGCCCCATGTGAATGTCGCCGTTCGCGTAGGGCGGGCCGTCGTGCAGAATGTACAGCGGGGCGCCGCTGCGGGCCTCTCGTATTTTCGCGTAAATATTATCCGTGGCCCATTGTTTCCGCATTTGCGGCTCTCGCTGGGTCAGGTTGGCCTTCATGGCAAAATCCGTCTTCGGCAGATTCAGCGTATCACGATAACTTTTGCTCTTTTGTTCCGACATCTAAATATCCTCATATTAATGAATATAAACCAGGCAGGATAAGTCAATCATTCAATTCTGTCAAGCTCACGGCAGTCTCATTTTCTGCCCCACCGTTCTAAAATTCCTTACAGAGCGTCTTCAAAAAGGGCTTGAATCCCATCTTTGCCCAGAAGCGTGAGGCGGTCTCGTTGAATTCCGAATGGCGCACTTCGAGCCGGTGCACACCTTTCAGCACGAACCAGCCCAGCAGCGCCTTGCACAACCTCTCACCGACGCCGGTCCTTCGATAATCCGCAGAGACAACGAAATCGAGAACTTGACCATAATCGGTCTCAGCAAGTATAGGTGGATGCTTCTCCAGTATACCCTGGCAGTAGCCCACTATTGTCCCGCCGATGATCGCGACGTAAACACAGGCCGTCTCGGAATTGATGTTCTTCTCCAAATACTGACCGAATACT